>JAUPTP010000194.1 GCA_030918015.1 Pseudomonadota bacterium | reverse complement strand
CTGGGTCTGGGCGAAGGCTTCGGCTCGGCGCCGATTCCGGTGGACGGCTTCTGCGTGCGCATCGGCGCGATGCGCTGCCACTCGCAGGCCCTGACCTTCAAGCTGAAGAAGGATGTGCCGACCGCCGACCTCGAGGCGATGATCGCCGCCGACAACGAGTGGGTGAAGGTGGTGCCCAACACCCGCGAGGCGACCATCCGTGACCTGACCCCGGTGGCCACGACCGGCACGCTGACCATTCCGGTCGGCCGCATCCGCAAGCTGGCGATGGGCCCGGAATATGTCGGCGCCTTCACGATCGGCGACCAGCTGCTGTGGGGTGCGGCCGAGCCGCTGCGCCGCATGCTGCGCATCCTGCTGGACGCCTGATCCGAAAAACGTGCGGATGTTCGTTGCCCACGGGCAACGGGTCTCCGCATCGTCAATTGCGCACTCGGGGATGGTGCGAGATGCTCAGAACATCAGGCAGTGCATGAGCTTGTCTTTGTATATGCCTGATGTTATTGTATTTTCGGACATTTGAGCGGGCACGGGCCCGTACTGACTGGTGCGAAAGACGGAGCAGATCCGGGGTTCGCAGCTTGGGAGACGCCTTGAAAACCGAGACGAAGCGCACCGGGCGTTTGGCTCTGAAACAGATTGCAGCGGCCGCGGCCATGATGGCGGTCATCGGCACGATGACGCCGGCGTCGGCGCTCAGCCTGGGACGTTTGAGCGTGCAGTCCGCCTTGGGCGAGACCCTGCGTGCCGACATCGACGTCACGAGTCTGACGCCGGACGAAGCGGCCAACCTTCGCGTGAGGGTCGCGCCGCCGGACGCCTATCGGATCGCGGGCGTGGACTACAACCCGGTGCTGCCGTCGACCGCGGTCACGCTGCAGCGCCGCGCCGATGGCACGCCTTACCTGCGTGTCACCAGCGAGCGGCCCGTCCAGGAGCCCTTCGTCGACGTGATCCTCGAGCTGTCATGGTCGAGCGGTCGACTGCTGCGCGAGTACACGCTGCTGTTCGATCCGCCGGCCACGGCCAAGTCGCCCGCGTCGCCGCCGACCCCCGCAGCCGTGGCTGCCGCGCCGATGCCGGCGCCGGTGGCTCCGCCGGTGCGTCCGAGCCGCACCGAGGCTCCGGCCGTGGCCGAGCCCGCGCCTCGCGGGGAGCCGCGCCGTGCCGAGGCTCCGGCTGCTGCTGCCGATGCGGCCTCGAAGCCGGCCGCGCGCCGAGCGGCACCGCCTGCGGTGCCCGCACCTTCGGAGACCTCGGACAAGAGTGCAGGTGGCCAGTACACCGTGCGCCCGGGCGACACGCTCTCGGGCATCGCGGCCCGGCTGCAGGTGTCGGGCGTCTCGCTCGACCAGATGCTCGTCGGCCTGTACCAGGGCAACAGCCAGGCCTTTGCCGGCAACAACATGAACCGCCTGAAGGCGGGTGCGGTGCTGACCGTGCCGCCGCAGGACAAGCTCACCGGCCTCGACGAGCGTCAGGCGCGCCATCTGATCCAGGTCCAGAGCGCCAATTTCAATGCCTACCGCCAGCGTCTGGCCTCGGCCGTTCCCGAGCAGACCCGCGATGCCGAGCCGGCACGCCGGGCCAGCGGCGAGGTTCGTGCCGGCGTCGAGGTCAAGAGCGGGTCGGCCACGCCGGCACCGGATGTCCTGAAGGTCGACAAGGGCGTCACTGCCAAGTCGCCCTCGACGGCGGCCGACGAGAAGAAGCTCAATGAGCTGGCGACCAAGGAGGCAGCCAACCGCGCCAGCGAACTGAAGAACAACCTCGACCGGTTGCGCGAACTTCAGGCCGCTTCGGCGTCGGCCTCGGTGCAGAACTCCCCGGCGCCTTCCGGGCAGGGCGGTGGCGCCGCGGCGAGTGCTCCTGCCGTGGCGGTGCCCGTGACGCCGCCGGCCGCGGCGTCGGCTGCGGCCGCCGTCGCCAAGGCCTCTGAGGCGATCGCGGCGGTGACCGCACCGCCGCAGATGGCCTCCGACCCGCTGCTGTCGGCGCTGCCGGCCTCGGCGCCTGCGTCCGAGGCCGCCGTCGCGCCAAGTGCCCCGGTCGCCGCGTCCCGTCCGCCGCTGCCGATGGAGTCGGGGCCGGTCGAGGAGCCGTCGCTGCTCGATTCCCTGGCCGAAAATCCCTTGCTGCTGCCGGGGGCCGGGCTGATCGTGGCGATCCTGGCGGGCCTGGGCTACTACCGCCTGCGCGGCCGCAACAAGAACGAGGCGGGCATCACCTCCTTCCTCGAGAGCCGGATGCAGCCGGACTCCTTCTTCGGCGCCAGTGGCGGCCAGCGCGTGGACACCCGGGATGCCGGTGCCACCGGCTCGCCCTCGTCCATGAGCTACTCGCTGAGCCAGATCCACGAGGTGGGCGATGTGGACCCGGTCGCCGAGGCCGACGTCTACCTGGCCTATGGCCGCGACCTGCAGGCCGAGGAAATCCTGAAGGAGGCAATGCGCACCAACCCCGAGCGCCTGGCCATCCGCACCAAGCTGCTCGAGGTCTACGCCAAGCGCCGTGACACCAAGGGCTACGAGATGCTGGCCGGCGAGCTCTTCGGGCTGACCGCCGGTCAGGGCGAAGACTGGCAGCGTGCCCAGGAGCTGGGCCGCTCGATCGATCCGGAAAACCCGCTCTACGAGCCCGGTGGTCAGCCAGGGGCCGGCACGTCGGCGCATCTGCAGCGCGAGCCGCTCGGGGCCAGCACGATGCCGCAGTCGGTCGTGCCGTCGCCGACCCGCTTCGGCGCGGGCAGTCCGGCCGTGCCGGACCTCGATCTCGATGCGATCGTCGACGCCCCCGCGCCGTCGTTCTCGACCCCGCCGGCGCGCGTCAGTGCCCCGCCGCCGGTCGTCGACGAGGTCGATCTGGACATCTCCCAGCCGGCGCCGATGGATGGCGTGCCGTCCACGTCGGGTGCCTATGTCAGCGCGGCGGATGCGAGCTTCGCCGACAGCCGTCAGCATGACGTCGGCCCGGATTCCGGCGGGCACACGATCGATTTCGATCTGCATGATCTGCCCGAGATCTCCGAGCCGGTCGCTCCGGCGCCGGTCCAGACCGGCAAGGTCGATTTCGATGGCCTGTCGCTCGACTTCGATCTGAATCCGACGCAGTCGCCGGCGATGGACTCGATCGTCGACGAGTACCCGGTGCTGATGGATGGCTCCGAAGAGGACGGCGATCCGCTGGCCCGCAAGATCGATCTGGCCAAGGAATTCCTGGACTTCGGTGACAAGGAGTCGGCCCGCGACATGCTGCAGGATGTCGTCGAGCGCACCGACAACGCCGACCTGAAGGCGCGCGCCCGGACCATGCTCGATCGTCTGGCGTGACGGTCTGCCGCTTGATGCATTCCACCCCGCAGGGGATGACGTCTTGCGCATCGCGCTAGGCGTCACCTACCGGGGGGGCGCCTATCACGGCTGGCAGAGCCAGCCCGGCGGGGCCACGGTCCAGGACCACCTCGAGGCGGCGCTGTCGCAGTTCGCGGCCGCGCCGATCCACACCGTCTGCGCCGGTCGCACCGACACCGGGGTGCATGGCCTGAACCAGGTCGTGCATTTCGACACCGACCGGGTGCGCGAGCCCTTCTCCTGGCTGCGTGGCACCAACCGCTACCTGCCCGCCGACATCGCGGTGCAGTGGTGTCGCACGGTGCCGGACGACTTCCATGCCCGCAACCAGGCGCGGGGGCGCCGCTACGCCTACATCCTGCTCGAGTCGCCGATGCGGCCGTCGATCGATGCCGGCTCGGTGGGCTGGTCCTTCCGTCCGCTCGACGGCGACGCCATGCGGGCGGCCGCGGCGCACCTGATCGGCGAGCATGATTTCTCGGCCTTCCGTTCCTCGGAATGCCAGGCGGCCTCGCCGGTCAAGCTGATGCGCGAGATCGGCGTGCGACGCTGCGGCGCCTACTGGCGCTTCGACTTCGAGGCGGTGGCCTTTCTGCATCACATGATCCGCAACATCATGGGCTGCATGGTCGCCATCGGCAGCGGCAACCGGCCCAGCCGCTGGATGGCCGAGGTGCTGGCCTCGCGCAGCCGCGATTGCGCCGCGCCGACCTTCTCCCCCGATGGGCTGTACTTTCTCGGGCCCCGCTACGATGCGCACCTCGGGCTGCCGATGCGCACCGCCGGCTTCGATGCGCTGCCGGGCGCGGCCGACGACGGCCTGTCCGCCGCCTGAGACCCGCGGTCGGCCGCGGCCGGCGCGTCCTCCTCGTTCTCTCACTCCCTCTGTGTCCTTGCCTTCTGCGATGCCTGCCATCACGTCACGCGCCGCGCGCACGCGCATCAAGATCTGCGGCCTGACCCGCGAAGCCGATGTCGACGCCGCCGTCGAGGCCGGCGCCGACGCGATCGGCTTCGTCCTGTGGTCGGGCAGCGCCCGCCATGTGAGTCTGGCCCGGGCGACCGAGCTGGCCCGGCGCCTGCCGCCCTTCGTCATGCCAGTGGGGCTGTTCGTCAATGCGGCGCCGGCCGAGATCGACGCCGCCTGCGCCGCCCTTCCGAATCTGCTGCTGCAGTTCCACGGAGATGAAACTCCCGCGCAGTGCGAGGCCGCCAGCGGCGCCCGGCGCCCCTACATGCGGGCAGCACGGATGACGCCGGGCTTTGATTTGTTAGACTTTGCACAGTCTTACGCCAGTGCCCAGGCCATTCTGCTCGACGCGCATGTCGAAGGGTACGGCGGGGGCGGAAAGGTCTTCGATTGGTCTCTCATCCCGTCCGGCGTGCCCCGTCCGGTCGTTTTGTCTGGTGGGTTGAATCCTGCCAACGTGATCGATGGCGTGCTTCGCGTGCGGCCCTGGGCCGTTGACGTGAGTTCCGGTGTCGAGGTCGGCAAGGGTCTGAAGGACGCCGATCTGATGCGCCGGTTCTGCGAAGCCGTCCGCGAGGCCGACGCACGCCGTGCCGACGCCGACCGCGGCGAGTGATCTGCAAGATCTTCCTGTTTTCACCGGATTCCCGATCATGTTCCAGTACGACCAGCCCGATGCCCGCGGGCATTTCGGTGTCTATGGCGGCAGCTTCGTTGCCGAGACGCTGAGCCACGCCCTCGACGAGCTGCGCCAGGCCTACGACCGCTATCGCGACGACGCCGAGTTCCTGGCCGAGTTCCGCCGCGAGCTGAAATACTTCGTCGGCCGCCCCAGCCCCGTCTACCACGCCGCGCGCATGAGCCGCGAGATGGGCGGCGCGCAGATCTACCTCAAGCGCGAGGACCTCAACCACACCGGCGCGCACAAGATCAACAACGTCATCGGCCAGGCGCTGCTGGCCCGGCGCATGGGCAAGCCGCGGGTGATCGCCGAGACCGGCGCCGGCCAGCACGGCGTGGCCACCGCGACGATCTGCGCCCGCTACGGCCTGGAGTGCGTCGTCTACATGGGCGCCGAGGACGTCAAGCGCCAGAGCCCGAACGTCTACCGCATGCACCTGCTCGGCGCCAAGGTGGTGCCGGTCGAGTCGGGCAGCAAGACGCTGAAGGAC
>JAUPTP010000193.1 GCA_030918015.1 Pseudomonadota bacterium | reverse complement strand
AGCTCTCCCCGCAGCGCCTGGTGCCGCTGCTGAAGGACGGCGAGGCGACGCTGTCGCAGTCGCTGGCCATCATCGAGTACCTCGACGAGACCCACCCCGAGACGGCCGCGCTGCTGCCGGCCGACCCGCTCGGCCGCGCGCGGGTGCGCTCGCTGTCGCTGGACATCGCCTGCGAGATCCATCCGCTCAACAACCTGCGGGTGCTGCGCTACCTGGTCAAGGAGCTCGGCGCGAGCGAGGACGCCAAGAACGCCTGGTATCGCCACTGGGTCGAGAGCGGGCTGGAGGTGGTCGAGCGCCGTCTGGCCACCGATGCGGCCACCGGCACCTTCTGCCACGGCGACACGCCGACGATGGCCGACTGCGTGCTGGTGCCGCAGATCTTCAACGCGCAGCGCTTCCACTGCCGCCTCGACCATGTGCCGACGGTGATGCGCGTCTTCGAGGCCTGCATGGCGCGGCCGGCCTTCCAGGCCGCCCAGCCCTCGTCCTGCCCCGATGCCGAGGCCTGAGCCGGTGTTCGCCCCCAGCGATGCGGCCTCCTGGCCCGCCGACTGGCTGCGCCCGGTCTTCTCCAGCCCGCGCGTCGGCGCGGTGATGACCACCCGCGCCGGCGGCGTGAGCCTGCCCCCCTGGGACCGCCTGAACCTGCGCGACGAGGTCGGCGACGATCCGCAGGCGGTGCGCGAGAACCGCGCGCGGCTGCATGCGGCGATCGGCCGCCCCAGCGTGCTGCTGGCGCAGGTCCATGGCGCTGCGGTCTGCCTGCTGGACGATCTGCCGCCCGGGGCCGAGCAGGCGCTGCCGGCCGAGCGCGTGCGTGCCGACGGCTGCGCGACCGCCACCTCGGACCGTGCCTGCGAGATCCAGGTGGCCGACTGCCTGCCGGTGCTGTTCGCCGACCGGCAGGGCCGGGCGGTCGGTGCGGCCCATGCCGGCTGGCGCGGGCTGGCCGCCGGCGTGCTCGAGGCCACGCTGGCGCGGGTGTGCGGGCTGGCCGGCGCGGCGCCGGGCGAGATCGAGTGCTGGCTGGGGCCTTGCATCGGCCCGACGCACTTCGAGGTGGGGGCCGAGGTGGTCGAGGCGTTCCTGGGGCCGGCGGCGGGTCTGCTCAGTGCGTTTCACGAGCCCTCGCCACGCGGGGCGGGGCGCTCGATGCTCGATCTGGCCGCGCTGGGTCGGGCGCGGCTTCAGCAGGCGGGCGTGCGGCACCTGCTGGGCAATGACAGCACCCGGGCGTGGTGTACGCGCAACGATCCGGGGCGCTATTTCTCCTATCGCCACAGTCCGGTCACCGGCCGGATGGCGGCGCTGATCTGGCTGAATGCCCTGTCCTGAGAGAGCGGCCGGGGTGTCGAGCGCAGAAGATCAGGCCCTGTCGTGCGGAGGGTGTTGTTTCAAGGCGACTTCATCCCGGTACCCTGGGGTGTCTTGCGATTCTTTATTGGGGTTTGGGTTACTGGATGTATCTCTGAATTCACGGGAACCCAGGGTTTCCTGTTGATCCCGATCAAGGGATGGCGATTCGGCCAATTCGGCCCGCTCCTTGGCGAGTCGGGCGCGCTTGCGCATGGGCGCGCCCATCAGATACATGACGATCGACAGCGGCAGCACGCCATAGAGCAGGAAGGTGAACAGGGCGCCGAGTATGGTGCCCTGCGGATGCATGGCCTCGGCCGCCGTCATCATGAGGCTGACATAAAGCCACGCGATCGCGATCAGGTACATGGGGAAATTCCTGCGATGCAAAGAAAGGGTTGTGCATGAAATGCCCGTGCATAATGCCTCCGAACGCAGATACCGTGCCTTCGGAGGAGATGAATGAACCCTTTCGACCCGTCGACGTTCAACCTGCCCGACCTGTCCGCCTTCGGCCGGACCGGCGAGAAGCTGCAGGGCATGGGCCAGAGTGTCGGCGAGAACCTGGTCACGCTCTCGCGCATGCAGGTTCCGCCCCAGGAGCTGGCGCGCATCCAGGGTGAATACCTGCGCGAGGCCGCCGAGCTGTGGAATGCCGGCTTGCAGTCAGGCGGCAAGGTCAGCCTGCCGAAAGACCGCCGTTTCGCCGCGCCGGACTGGGCCGACAATCCGACCGCCGGTTTTGCCGCCGCCAGCTACCTGCTCAATGCCCGCACGCTGATGCAATTGGCCGATGCGGTGCAGGGCGACGAGAAAACCCGCACCCGCATCCGCTTCGCGGTGGAGCAGTGGATCGATGCCTCGGCGCCGTCGAATTATCTGGCGTTGAATCCCGAGGCCCAGAAGAAGGCGCTGGAAACCCGGGGCGAGAGCATCGCCCACGGCATGCAGCAGCTGCTGGGCGACATCCGCCAGGGCCATGTGTCGCAGACCGATGAATCGGTCTTCGAGGTGGGCCGCAATGTCGCCACCAGCGAGGGCGCGGTCGTCTTCGAGAACGAGCTGTTCCAGCTGATCGAGTACAAGCCGCTGACCGAGCAGGTCCACGAGCGTCCGATGCTGTTCGTGCCGCCGTGCATCAACAAGTACTACATCCTCGACCTGCAGCCGGAGAACTCGCTGATCCGCTACACCGTCGAGCAGGGGCATCGCCTCTTCGTCGTCAGCTGGCGCAATCCCGGCGACGACATGGCGGCGGTCTCGTGGGATGACTACATCGAGAAGGCGGTCATCCAGGCCATCGGCGTGGTGCGCGACATCGGCGGCAGCGAGACCATCGACACGCTGGGCTTCTGCGTCGGCGGCACGCTGCTGACCACCGCGCTGGCGGTGCTGGCCGCGCGCGGCGAGCAGCCGGCCGCCAGCGTGACGCTGCTGACCACGCTGCTGGACTTCAGCAACACCGGCATCCTGGACATCTTCATCGACGAGGCCTCGGTGCGGCTGCGCGAGATGACGATCGGCACCGACGCGCCGCGGGGGCCAGGCATGCTGCGGGGCAAGGAGCTGGCCGCCACCTTCAGCTTCCTGCGCCCGAACGATCTGGTCTGGAACTATGTCGTCGGCAACTACCTGAAGGGCGAGACGCCGCCGGCCTTCGACCTGCTGTACTGGAACTCCGACAGCACGAACCTGCCGGGCAGCATGTACTGCTGGTACCTGCGCCACACCTATCTGGAAGACCAGCTCAAGGTGCCCGGGGCGCTCACCGTCTGCGGCGAGAAGGTCGACATCGGCAGGATCGAGGCGCCGATCTACCTCTACGGGTCCCGCGAGGATCACATCGTGCCGTGGGATGCCGCCTACCAGAGCACCCGCCTGTTCAAGGGCCCGACGCGGTTCGTGCTGGGCGCCTCCGGGCACATCGCCGGGGTGGTCAATCCGCCGGCCAAGAAGAAGCGCAATTTCTGGACGAACGACACCTTGCCGGCCGAGGCCGACGACTGGCTCCAGGGCGCCACTTCGGTGCCGGGCAGCTGGTGGTCGGACTGGTCCGACTGGCTGGCAGCACATGCCGGCAAGAAGAAGACTGCGCCGAAGACCTATGGCAATCGCCAGCATCAGGTCATCGAGCCGGCCCCGGGGCGCTATGTGAAGCAGAAGGTCTGACGCCCAGGCATCAGACCCGGCGCGACACGCGACCCCGGACCTCCATCCTTTTCCGTTCTTGCACTCGTTCCTCAATCGTGGTCCGCACACAGGACCCACTGGACACTGAATCAGGAGAAAACGCATGACTGACATCGTGATCGTTGCAGCGGCTCGCACCGCCGTGGGCAAGTTCGGAGGCTCGCTGGCCAAGACCGCCGCGCCTGAGCTGGGCGCCACGGTCATCCGCTCGCTGATGCAGCGCACGGGCCTGTCCGGCGAGCAGATCGGCGAAGTCATCCTCGGCCAGGTGCTGACCGCTGGTGCCGGCCAGAACCCCGCTCGCCAGTCCGTCATCAAGTCCGGCCTGCCCCAGGGCGTGCCGGGCATGACCATCAACAAGGTGTGCGGCTCGGGCCTGAAGGCGGTGATGCTGGGCGCCCAGGCCATCCGTGACGGCGACTCCGAGATCGTCATCGCCGGCGGCCAGGAGAACATGAGCGCCAGCCCGCATGTGCTGCCGGGATCGCGCGACGGTCAGCGCATGGGCGACTTCAAGCTGGTCGACACCATGATCAACGACGGCCTGTGGGATGTGTACAACCAGTACCACATGGGCATCACCGCCGAGAACGTCGCCAAGAAGTACGGCATCACCCGCGAGATGCAGGATGCGCTGGCGCTGGCCTCGCAGCAGAAGGCCGCCGCCGCCCAGGAGGCGGGCCGCTTCGTCGACGAGATCGTGCCGGTCTCGATCCCGCAGCGCAAGGGCGATCCGATCGTCTTCGCGCAGGACGAGTTCATCAACCGCAAGACCAGCCTGGAGGCCCTGTCGAGCCTGCGTCCGGCCTTCGACAAGGCGGGCTCGGTCACCGCGGGCAACGCCTCGGGCATCAACGACGGCGCCGCCGCCGTGATGCTGATGTCGGCCGCCAAGGCCGACGCGCTGGGCCTCAAGCCGATGGCGCGCATCGCCTCCTACGCCAGCGCCGGCCTGGATCCGGCCTTCATGGGCATGGGCCCGGTGCCGGCCGCACGCCGTGCGCTCGAGCGTGCCGGCTGGTCCGCCGCCGACCTCGACCTGCTCGAGATCAACGAGGCCTTCGCGGCCCAGGCCTGCGCGGTCCACCAGGAAATGGGCTGGGACCTGTCGAAGGTCAACGTCAATGGCGGCGCGATCGCCATCGGTCACCCGATCGGCGCCTCCGGCTGCCGCATCCTGGTCACGCTGCTGCACGAGATGCAGCGCCGTGACGCCAAGAAGGGCATCGCCTCGCTGTGCATCGGCGGCGGCATGGGTGTCGCGCTGACGGTCGAGCGCTGAGTCTCTCCGCCACGGCGTTTCGCTTCACTTCACGCATCACTTCTCCCCGCTCGCAGTGAGCGGGGATCCAACACAAGGAAGACAGACATGGCACAGAAAGTTGCATACGTCACCGGCGGCATGGGTGGCATCGGTACCGCGATCTGCCGTCGCCTGCACAAGGACGGCTTCAAGGTCATCGCCGGCTGCGGCCCGACCCGTGACTTCCAGAAGTGGATCGACGAGCAGGCGGCTGCGGGCTACACCTTCTACGCCTCGGTCGGCAACGTCGCCGAGTGGGAATCGACCGTCGAGGCCTTCGCCAAGGCCAAGGCCGAGCATGGCCCGATCGACGTTCTGGTCAACAACGCCGGCATCACCAAGGACCGCATGTTCCTGAAGATGACCCGCGAAGACTGGGACGCGGTCATCAGCACCAACCTGACCTCGATGTTCAACGTCACCAAGCAGGTGGTCGGCGACATGGCCGAGCGCGGTTTCGGTCGCATCATCCAGATCTCGTCGGTCAACGGCGAGAAGGGCCAGGCCGGTCAGACCAACTACTCGGCTGCCAAGGCCGGCATGCACGGCTTCACGATGGCCCTGGCCCAGGAACTGGCCGCCAAGGGCGTGACGGTGAACACCGTCAGCCCGGGCTACATCGGCACCGACATGGTCCGCGCGATCAAGCCCGAG
>JAUPTP010000192.1 GCA_030918015.1 Pseudomonadota bacterium | reverse complement strand
CGCCAAGGAGCGCCCGGACGCGATCCTGCCGACCATGGGCGGCCAGACCGCGCTGAACTGCGCGCTCGACCTGCACAAGCACGGCGTGCTGGACAAGTACAAGGTCGAGATGATCGGTGCCAACGATCATGCGATCGAGAAGGCCGAGGACCGTCTGAAGTTCAAGGACGCGATGACCAAGATCGGTCTGGGCTCGGCCAAGTCGGGCATCGCGCACTCGATGGAAGAGGCCTGGGCCGTCCAGAAGGCGATCCAGGCCGACGTGGGCGGCTCCGGCTTCCCGATGGTGATCCGCCCCAGCTTCACGCTCGGCGGCACCGGCGGCGGCATCGCCTACAACCCGGAAGAGTTCGAGGAGATCTGCAAGCGCGGCCTCGACCTCTCGCCGACCAACGAGCTGCTGATCGAGGAATCGCTGATCGGCTGGAAGGAATACGAGATGGAAGTGGTCCGCGACCGTGCGGACAACTGCATCATCGTCTGCTCGATCGAGAACCTCGACCCGATGGGCATCCACACCGGTGACTCGATCACCGTGGCGCCGGCCCAGACGCTGACCGACCGCGAGTACCAGCTGCTGCGCGACGCCTCGATCGCGATCCTGCGCGAGATCGGCGTCGACACCGGCGGCTCGAACGTGCAGTTCTCGATCAACCCGAAGGACGGCCGCATGGTCGTCATCGAGATGAACCCGCGCGTCTCGCGCTCCTCGGCGCTGGCGTCGAAGGCCACCGGCTTCCCGATCGCCAAGATCGCGGCCAAGCTGGCGGTGGGCTACACGCTGGATGAACTGAAGAACGACATCACCGGCGGCGCGACCCCGGCGTCCTTCGAGCCGTCGATCGACTATGTCGTCACCAAGATCCCGCGCTTCGCCTTCGAGAAGTTCCCGGCGGCCGACGCGCACCTGACGACGCAGATGAAGTCGGTGGGCGAGGTGATGGCCATGGGCCGCACCTTCCAGGAGTCGTTCCAGAAGGCGCTGCGCGGTCTGGAGACCGGCATCGACGGCCTGACCGAGCGCTCCACCGACCGCGACGAGATCATCGAGGAGATCGGCGAGCCCGGCCCCGAGCGCATCCTGTTCGTCGGCGACGCCTTCCGTCTGGGCATGACGCTCGACGAGATCTTCGAGGAAACCGCGATCGACCCGTGGTTCCTGGCGCAGATCGAGCAGATCATCCAGACCGAGACCCAGCTCAAGGGCCGCACCCTCGAGAGCCTGTCGGCCGCCGAGCTGCGCTTCCTGAAGAAGAAGGGCTTCTCGGACAAGCGTCTGGGCAAGCTGCTGGGCTCGAACCAGCATGATGTGCGCCGCGCGCGCCAGGCCCTGGGCGTGCGCCCGGTCTACAAGCGCGTCGACACCTGCGCGGCCGAGTTCGCCACGCAGACCGCCTACCTGTACTCCTGCTACGAGGGTCTGGACGGCGAGTGCGAGGCCGAGCCGACCGACAAGAAGAAGATCATGGTGCTGGGCGGTGGCCCGAACCGCATCGGCCAGGGCATCGAGTTCGACTACTGCTGCGTCCACGCCGCCCTCGCCATGCGCGAGGACGGCTACGAGACCATCATGGTCAACTGCAACCCCGAGACCGTCTCGACCGACTACGACACCTCCGACCGCCTGTACTTCGAGCCGGTGACGCTGGAGGACGTGCTGGAGATCGTCGACAAGGAGCGTCCCGTCGGCGTGATCGTGCAGTACGGCGGCCAGACGCCGCTGAAGCTGGCGCTGGATCTCGAGGCCAACGGCGTGCCCATCATCGGCACGACGCCCGACTCGATCGACATCGCCGAGGACCGCGAGCGCTTCCAGAAGCTGCTCAACGAGCTGGGCCTGAAGCAGCCGCCCAACCGCACCGCCCGCGCCGAGAGCGAGGCGATCGCGCTGGCCAACGAGATCGGCTACCCGCTGGTCGTGCGCCCGAGCTATGTGCTGGGCGGCCGCGCGATGGAGATCGTGCACGGCGACAAGGACCTCGAGCGCTACATGCGCGAAGCGGTGCGCGTCTCCGACAAGTCGCCGGTGCTGCTCGACCGCTTCCTCGATGACGCGGTCGAGGTCGATGTCGACTGCATCGCTGACGCCGGCGGCGACGTGATGATCGGCGGCATCATGGAGCACATCGAGCAGGCCGGCGTGCACTCCGGCGACTCGGCGTGCTCGCTCCCCCCCTACACGCTCAGCGCCGTGCTGCAGGACGAGCTGCGTCGCCAGACCGCCCAGATGGCCAAGGCCCTGAAGGTGATCGGCCTGATGAACGTGCAGTTCGCGATCCAGGGCGACGTGACCGGCGGGCTCGACGCCTGCACCGTCTACGTGCTGGAAGTGAATCCGCGCGCCTCGCGCACCGTGCCCTACGTCTCGAAGGCCACCGGCCAGTCGCTGGCGAAGATCGCCGCGCGCTGCATGGCCGGCCAGAAGCTGGCCGACCAGAAGGCCCTGAACGGCGAGGCACCGCGCGAGATCGTGCCGCCTTACTTCAGCGTCAAGGAAGCGGTCTTCCCGTTCAACAAGTTCCCTGGCGTCGATCCGATCCTGAGCCCGGAAATGCGCTCGACCGGCGAAGTCATGGGCACCGGCAAGACCTTCGCCGAGGCGATGCTCAAGAGCCAGCTCGGCGCGGGCTCGCGCCTGCCGCGCAGCGGCAACGTGGTGATCTCGGTCAAGGCCAGCGACCACGCCCGCGCCGTCGGCGTGGCGCGCGACCTGCACCAGCTCGGCTTCGGCATCGTCGCGACCAAGGGCACCGCTGCGGCCATCGCCGCCGGCGGCGTCCCGGTCAAGGTGGTCAACAAGCTGAAGGACGGCCGGCCGCACATCGTCGACATGATCAAGGGCGGCGAGATCCAGCTGGTCTTCACCACCGTCGACGAGACCCGCACCGCGATTGCCGACTCGCGCCACATCCGCACCGCGGCCCTGGCCAACCGGGTGACCTACTACACCACGATGGCCGGCTGCGAGGCCGCCACCGAGGCGCTGAAGCACCAGGACGGACTGAGCGTCGTGTCGCTGCAGGAACTGCACGCCGAGCTCGGCTGAAACTGAACTAAACTGCGCGGGCTGCCGCCCGTGCGCAGCCCCGTGCCGCCGCCGGCCTTCCGCGAGGAAGCAGGCGGCGGTTCGCTTTTGTTGATACCCGACCGATCGAAGAACACCCATGGCCACGATTCCGCTGACCAAGCGCGGCGCCGAGCTGCTGAAGGAAGAGCTGCACCGCCTCAAGACCGTCGAACGCCCGGCGGTCATCCAGGCGATCGCCGAGGCCCGCGCCCAGGGCGACCTGTCCGAGAACGCCGAGTACGATGCCGCCAAGGACAAGCAGGGCTTCATCGAGGGCCGCATCCTCGAGGTCGAGGCCAAGCTGTCGGTTGGGCAGGTGATCGATCCGGCCTCGCTCAACGCCGGCGGCAAGGTGGTGTTCGGTGCCACCGTCGATCTGGAAGAGGAAGAAAGCGGCGACGCGGTCACCTATCAGATCGTCGGCGAGGACGAGGCCGACATCAAGTTCGGTCGCATCTCGGTGGGCTCGCCGATCGCACGCGCGCTGATCGGCAAGGAAGCCGGCGACGTCGCCACCGTCAACGCGCCCGGTGGCCTGAAGAACTACGAGATCATCGAGGTCCGCTACTGCTGAGCGGCTTCCCGTTTGCTTCCAGGAGTCCGCTGATGTTCCTTTGTCGCCTCCGCACGTTGCTGGCCGCGCTGTGGCTCGGTCTGGTCGCCACGCTGGGCGCGGCGGTCGCGCCGACGCTGTTCGCGATGCTCGAGCGCACCGAGGCCGGACGCATCGCCGGTCAGCTCTTTCGCATCGAGGCCCATGTCGGTCTGGGGCTGGCGGTGGTGCTGTTCCTGATCGAGCGCCGTCTGGCCTCGCAGCGCATGGCCGCAGGCCGGGGTTCGGTGATGTCGTTGAACCTGCTGCTGGTGCTGGGGGCGCTGTTCTGCACCGTGCTGGGCTTCTTCGCGCTGCAGCCCATGATGGAGGCCGCGCGGCAGGGTCAGGGCAGTTTCAGCTTTGGCGCGCTGCATGGCGCCTCGAGCACGCTGTTCCTGGTCAAGGGCGTGCTGCTGCTGGGGCTGGTCTGGCGCGCGGGTGGTGAGCACCAGACCTGAGAGGTTTCTCGGCCGCGCGCCGCGCAAGGCGGTGGCGGCCGAGGGCCGCAGCTTCAGTCCTGCTGGCGCTTCTTCGGGCTGGTCACGCGCTTCTTGGCGCGCTTGACCAGGCCGCCCGTGGTCAGACGCTGGTTGCCCAGGATCGTGACCTTCTTGATCTGGGCACGATGAGACCCGCTCTTGGAGAAGGTCAGCAGCTTGACGACGCGGGGCGCGGCGGCGCGGCGGTCTTCGCCCGAGGCGCGCTCGTCGGCCTGGTCGCGCGCCGGCAGCGGGCGCCACAGCACCAGCAGCTTGCCGATGTGCTGGATCGGCGCGGCGTCGAGCTGGTCGGCCAGCTGCACCAGCAGGGCTTCGCGGGTGGCACGTTCGTCACTGAAGACGCGCACCTTGATCAGTCCATGCGCTTTGAGCGCAGCATCGGTCTCCTTCAGGACAGCAGGGGTCAGGCCCTCGGATCCGATCATGACGACGGGATCGAGGTGGTGGGCCGCAGCGCGATGTTCCTTGCGCTGGGCCGGGGTCAGTTGGATGGCAGCCATCCCTCTATTATCGTTGCGACATGAAGATCGACAGCAAGAGCAAGAAAATCAACAAGGCGTGGCTGAACGCGCACGTCAACGATCCCTATGTGCGACAGGCACAGAAGGAGGGCTACCGCTCCCGTGCGGCCTACAAGCTCAAGGAGATCGACGAGACCTTCCATCTGATCCGGCCCGGGCAGGTGGTGGTCGATCTGGGCGCCTCTCCGGGGGCCTGGAGCCAGTACCTGCGCCGGCGTTTCGCGCCCAAGGAGGCGGGTGTCGGTGGCGCGGCCGTCGGCGCGCTCGACGGCACCCTCATCGCGCTGGACCTGCTCGAGTTCGAGCCGATCGAGGGTGTGCACTTCATCCAGGGCGATTTCCGCGAGGACGCGGTGCTGCAGCAGCTGGTCGACGTGCTGGCGGGTCGTCCGGTCGATGTGGTGGTCTCGGACATGGCGCCCAACCTCTCGGGCGTGGGCGTCACGGATGCGGCGCGGGTGGAACTGCTGATCGAGCTGGCCATCGATTTTGCCCAGTCGCATCTCAAGCCGGACGGCGCGCTGGTGTGCAAGGTCTTCCACGGGGGCGGCTACAGCCAGCTGGTCGATCTGTTCCGCGAGCATTTCCGTGTCGTCAAGCCCTGCAAGCCCAAGGCCTCGCGGGACAAGTCGTCCGAGACCTTCCTGGTCGGCATCGGCCTGAAGCGGCGTCCGGCGTGAGTGGCCGGTGCCACTTTCATTCTCGTGACATCATCCAGTCGGCAGTGGCATGATTTTTACCCTGAGACGAGAGGTCTTCCCGGCAATTCAGCAGGGGTGGGGGGGTTGACTGGACTAGAATCGTCCACATCTACCGCGTTGGTGCATCCGTCCCTCTGTCCGGAATGGATGC
>JAUPTP010000191.1 GCA_030918015.1 Pseudomonadota bacterium | reverse complement strand
CCCCGGCAAGGTGCTGCCGGCGACCGAATCCTTCAACGACTGCCCATGAACCTGCAACGACGCCATTTCCTCGGGGCCTACGCGGCTGCCGCCCTGCCGCTGGAGCCGCTGCGCGCCCAGGCCCTGTCCGACACGGTCCGGCTGCTGGCCGGCTTCGCAGCCGGCGGCACCATCGACGTGACGGCCCGCCGCCTGGCGGATCGGCTGCGCGACACGGTGGCGCGCGCGGTGGTGGTGGAGAACCGCACCGGCGCCGGTGGCCAGATCGCGCTGTCGGCGCTGAAGAGCGCCGCGCCGGACGGCCTGACGCTGGCGATCTCGCCGATGTCGATGCTGGGCATCTATCCGCACACCTACAAGACGCTGCCCTATGCGCCGGCCAGCGACTTCCTGCCGGTCTCGCAGGTGGCACGGCTGGACTTCGCGCTGGCGGTGGGTCCGATGGTGCCGGAGACGGTGCGGACCCTGGCCGACTTCGCCGCCTGGTGCCGGGCCCAGCCGCGCGATGCCAACTTCGGCAGCGCGGCCGCCGGCTCGGTGCCGCATTTCGTGGGCGAGCTCTTCGGCCGCGAGGCCGGCCTGGATCTGAAGCATGTGCCCTACCGCGGCTCGCAGCCGGCCATCACCGACGTGATCGGCGGCCAGATCGCGGCCGCCTGCGGCCCGGTGGGCGAATTCCTGCAGCACCTGCCGGGGGGAAAAGTGCGGCTGCTGGCGACCTCCGGGGCGGCGCGCAGCCGCTTCGCGCCGGCCGTGCCGACCTTCGCCGAGCAGGGCTTCAAGGGCGGCGTGCATGACGAGTGGTTCGGCGTGTTCGCGCCGGCCCGCACCCCGCCGGAGCGCATCGAGCGCCTGTCGGAGGCGGTGCGCCGCGCGCTGGCCGCACCCGATCTGGTGGCCGCGCTGGCGCAGATGGGGCTGGAAGCCCGCGGTTCCACGCCGGCCGAACTGGCCGCGCTGCTGAGGAAGGACACCGAGCGCTGGGCGCCGCTGATCAAGACCCTCGGCTTCACCTCCGACACCTGAGGACCTGACATGGACCATTCCGTTCTCGACATCGACGGCATCGCCGTCTCGCCTGACCACTACATCGACGGCCGCCGCGTGGCGGGCGAGGAAAGCTTCGAGCTGTTCAGCCCGATCGACCAGCGCCTGCTGGGCCGGGTGAGCGAGGGCTCGTCGGCGCAGGTGGACGCCGCCGTGCGCGCCGCGCAGCAGGCCTTCCCGGCCTGGGCGGCGCTGGGCGCGGCCGGGCGCAAGCCCTGCCTGGACCGCTTCGCCGAGGAGATCGGCCGCCGCGCGGACGACTTTTGCCGGCTGGAGAGCCGGGACGCCGGCGTGCTGCTGTCGCGCATGCGCCATGGCGTGGTGCCGCGCGCGATGCTCAACCTCACCTGGTTCGCGCAGCACGCGCTGACCCTGCAGGACCGGGTGATCGAGACGGCGCAGGCGCAGCACCAGGTGCGCCACGACCCGGCCGGGGTGGTGGCGATCATCACGCCGTGGAACGCGCCGCTGATGCTCTCGACCTGGAAGCTGGGTCCGGCGCTGGCCAGCGGCAACACCTGCGTGCTCAAGCCGCCCGAGTGGGCGCCGCTGACCTGCTCGCTGCTGGCCGATGCGGCCCACGCGGCCGGGCTGCCGCCGGGCGTGCTCAACGTCGTGCAGGGCAGCGGGGCGGGCACCGGCGCGCGGCTGGTGAGCGACGAGCGCCTGGCGCGCATCTCCTTCACCGGCAGCGTGCCCACCGCGCGCCGCATCGCGCAGGCGGCCGGCGCCCATCTGGTGCCGTGCAGCCTGGAGCTGGGCGGCAAGAGCGCCTTCATCGTGCTGGAGGATGCCGACATCGACGGCGCGGCCGCCACCGCGGCGCTGATGTACCGCAACGCCGGGCAGGTCTGCCTGGCCGGCACGCGGCTGCTGGTGCACGAGCGGGTGGCGGATCGTTTCGTGGCGGCGCTGCGCGCCCGGGTGGAGCGCCTGGTCGTGGGCGACCCGCGCGACGAGGCCACCGAGGTCGGCCCCATCATCCATCCGCGCCAGGTCGAGCGGGTGCAGGGCTTCGTCGACCGGGCGGTGGCCGGTGGCGCCGAGCTGCTGTGGGGCGGCGCGCGCCACGACTTCGGCGCGCAGTACCTGCAGCCCACGCTGCTGACCGGGCTGCACCAGGACGACGAGATCGTCCAGAGCGAGGTCTTCGGCCCGGTGCTGACGCTGCAGACCTTCGCCGGCGACGACGAGGCCGTGGCGCTGGCCAACGGCACCGACTACGGCCTGGGGGGCATCTGCTACGGCGAGACCGCGCACGCCACCGCGCTGGCGCAGCAGGTGCGCACCGGCTTCATCTGGATCAACAGCTTCGGCATCCGCGACCTGGCGGCGCCCTTCGGCGGCATCAAGCGCTCGGGCATCGGCCGCGAGGGCGGCGACTGGAGCTTCGAGTTCTTCTGCGACGTCAAGGACATCGTTCTGCCCAAGGCCCCCTTCCACGCCAGCTTCGCCCACCGCTGAAAGGCCCCCGCCATGACCCCGAACCTGCAACAAGCCCCGACCGGCCAGATCGTCGGCGCGGCCATCGTCTCCCACCATCCCGGCCTGATGCAGTGCGAGGAGTTCCGCGTGCTGCAAGGCGCGGGGGCCGACTCCGACCTCATCTCCGGCTATGCCCGCCTGCGCGACAGGATCGCGCAGGCCGCCCCCGACGTGGTGCTGATCCTCGACTCGCACTGGTTCACCACCGGCTATCACCTGGTCGACGCGGGCTCGCGCTACAGCGGCAGCTACATCTCCGACGAGATGCCGTGGTACCTGCACGGCGTGCCCTACGACTATCACGGCCACCCGGCGCTGGCGGCGCTGATCGAGACCGTGTCGCGCGAGCGCGGCGGCTACAACCGGGCCATCTCCCACCCCGACCTGGGCCGGCAGTACGCCACCCTCAACCTGGTCAAGCATCTGCGGCTGGAACAGGCCGGGCTGCCGGTGGTCACCGTCAGCTCGTGCCAGAACTGCGACTGGCCGCATTTCCTCAGCTCCGGCGAGGCGATCGGCGAGGCGATCCGCCGCAGCGGGCTGCGCGCCGTGCTGCTGGCCTCGGGCGCGCTCAGCCACAGGTTCAACCCGATCGACTGGAAGCCCACGCACCCGCGCATCTTCCACGAGAGCAACGTGTCCCGCCCCGAGAACATCGAGAGCGACAAGGGCGCGATCGAGCTGTTCCGCCAGGGACGCCACGGCGAGGTGATCGAGCGCTGGGACGACGAGTACCGACGGCTGCCCTGGGAGGCGTTCGGCGCGCACTACCTGCAGATGGTGGGCGCCATGGGCGGGCGGGACTGCCGCGCCCGCGGCGAGCCGCTGTCGGCCTACGAGAACGCGCGCGGCACCGGAAACATCCACATCTGGTTCGACACCACGACGGGAGCGCCCGCATGAACTTCGAATTTCCCTTCCATGAACTGCCCGCGGTGATGCGCGGCCCGCGTGTCGAGCGCCGCCGCGTGCTGATCGGCGGCAGCGCCTTCTGGGGCACGATGGTCGAGAGCGGCCCCGACCAGGGCCGGCTGCGGCTGGACGACGGCCGCCTGCTCGACGCCGACGCCGCCACGTACCTGCCGCCGGTCGACCCCAGCAAGATCATCGCGGTGCACATCAGCTACAGCTCGCGCAGCCACGAGACCCGCAACCGCCCCCGGCCCACCGAGTCGCCGACCTACTTCACCAAGCCGACCACGGCGCTCAACGGCCACGGCGGCCAGATCCTGAAGCCGGCCGACTGCCGCTACCTGAACTACGAGGGCGAGTACGCGGTGGTCATCGGCCGCACCTGCCGCAACGTCACCCCCGACGAGGCCTGGGACCACATCGAGGGCTTCTGCCCGGCGCTGGACATGGGCCTGCAGGACTTCCGCGACACCGACCAGGGCAGCATGCTGCGGGTCAAGGGGGCGGACACGCTGCTGCCGATCGGCCCGGGCATCGTGCGCGGCGTCAACCTGTTCGCGCAGACGCTGCGCACCTTCGTGGACGGGCAGGTCGTGCAGGAGGCCCACATCGGCGAGGAGACGATCTGGAGTCCGCACTACGTGATCGCCGACCTGGCGCGGCACATCACGCTGCTGCCCGGCGACGTGATCCTGATGGGCACGCCCTGCCATTCGCGTAGCGTCGATCCTGGCCACGTCGTCGAGTGCGAGATCACAGGCCTCGGCCGGGTGGGCGGCACGGTGGTGGCCATCGAGGCGCCGCGCGCCAGCGCGCTGGGCGTGGGCCACGCGCCCACCGACTCGCCCGAGGTGCGTCGGGTCGCGCTGGGCTTCGACGAGCGGGTGCCCGAGCGTTTCCGCCAGGCGCTGCAGCGTGCCCGCCAGGGCGCCGCCACGTCTGTCGAAGGGGCACCGCAATGAGCGCGGTGCATGCCAACTTCATCGCCGGCGACTGGGTCACCGGCCCGCAGGCGGCGCTGAACATCAACCCGTCCGACACCCGGGACGTGATCGGCGAGTACGCCCGCGCCAGCCGCGCGCAGGTCGAGCAGGCGATCGGTGCGGCCGTCGCCGCGCAGCCCGGCTGGGCGCGCACTGGCCCGCAGCAGCGCGCCGACGTGCTCGACCGCATCGGCCAGGAAATCCAGGCGCGCCAGGCCGAGCTGGCCGACCTGCTCGCCCGCGAGGAAGGCAAGACGCTGGCCGAGGCCGCGGGCGAGGTGCAGCGCGCCGCGCACATCTTCCGCTTCTTCGCCGGCGAGGCGCTGCGCCCGGGCGGCGAGCTGCTGGCCTCGACCCGGCCGGGCCTGGAGGTGGAGATCACCCGCGAGCCGGTCGGGGTGGTGAGCGTCATCGCGCCGTGGAACTTCCCGCTGGCGATTCCCGCCTGGAAGATCGCGCCGGCGCTGGCCTTCGGCAATGCGGTGGTCTTCAAGCCGGCCGATCTGGTGCCGGCCAGCGCCTGGGCGCTGGCGGAGATCATCAGCCGCTCCGGCCTGCCCGCGGGCGTGTTCAACCTGGTGATGGCGCGCGGGCGCGAGATCGGCGACCTGCTGGTGAGCGACGCGCGGGTGGCCGCGGTCACCTTCACCGGCTCGGAGACGACCGGGCGCCAGGTGGCGCTGGCCAGCGTGAGCCGCCCCGGCGCCATGACGCGCTTCCAGCTCGAGATGGGCGGCAAGAATCCGCTGGTGGTGCTGGACGACGCCGACCTGGACCTGGCCGTGGACTGCGCGCTCGACGGCGCCTTCCGCGCCAGCGGCCAGCGCTGCACCGCCTCGTCGCGGCTGATCGTGACCGAGCGCATCCATGACCGCTTCGTGGCCGCGCTGGTCGAGCGCCTGCAGCAGATGCGGGTGGGCGACGCGCGCCGGCCCGGCACCGGCATGGGCCCGGTGGTCGACCGCAGCCAGCTCGACACCGATCTGGCCTACATCGCGCTGGGCCGCCAGGAGGGCGCCCGGCTGGCCTTCGGCGGCGAGCCGCTGGCGCAGGTCGACGGCCAGCCCGGCTTCTACCTGCAGCCCGCGCTCTTCGTCGACACCGACCGCACGAT
>JAUPTP010000002.1 GCA_030918015.1 Pseudomonadota bacterium | reverse complement strand
GGTGCTGGTCTGCGGCGACACCACCGCACGCGCCAAGCCTTTCCCCGATCCGCTGCTGGAGGCGGCGCGCCGCCTGGCGGTCGAGCCGGCGCACTGTCTCTATGTCGGCGACGACCTGCGCGACATCCAGGCCGGACAGGCCGCCGGCATGGGCACGGTGGCCGCGGCCTGGGGCTATCTGGGCGACGGCGAGCCGATCGAGACCTGGGGCGCCGACCACCTCATCCGCACCCCGGCCGGGCTGATCGAGGTGCTGCGCCTCGGGGCGTGACCGGAAGGTGCTAAGATCGCGCCTTCAGGGGCCGACCTGGTTTCGACGTGGGTGCGGAATCGGAGCAGGGCATGTCGAGCACCAGTTCGCTCGTAAAACCACTGGAAACAAAGTAACTGCGAACGACGAACGTTTCGCCCTCGCCGCTTAACACCGGTGAGCCTCTCAACGGTTGGCCGATGGGCCGGGCCTGAGACCGCAAGGTCAAGGGCTGAGAGGTTATTCACATTGGCTGGATCTGAGCCGGGTCACACGGTTCAGATCGAGATCACGTGACTGGCGTGTCCAAGAGGGTGTTCCTGCCCGCTTGGCGCGCGAGACTCAAATCAGAGAACTACACATGTAGAACTGCCTGAGGATGGCTTGCGGACGGGGGTTCAATTCCCCCCGGCTCCACCAGTCAAACGACAGCCCCGACACGGGTCACCGTGCCGGGGCTTTCTTCTTTGCGGACGCACACCGCCATGCAACGCCGACATTTCACCCTCTCCGCGCTCGGGCTGGCCCTGGGCGGCTCTGCGCTGGCGCAGTCGGGCAGCTTCCCCTCGAAGCCGATCCGCATGATCGTGCCCTTCCCGCCCGGCGGCGGCACCGACATCCTGGCGCGCCTGATCGCCACCCGGCTGAGCGAGCAGCTGCGCTGGAACATCGTCGCCGACAACAAGGCCGGCGCCGGCGGCACGCTGGGCATCACCGAGGCGGTGCGCGCCGCGCCCACCGGTCACGACCTGGTGATGGGCCAGAAGGACAATCTGGTGATCGCGCCCTGGCTCTACCGCAACCTGCCTTGGGACCCGACCCGCGACCTGGTGCCGGTGGCGCATGTGGCCTACACGCCGGTGGTGATCGCCACCGCGGCGGGCTCGCGCCTGCGCAGCATCGCCGACGTGGTGCAGGCCTCGAAGGCGGCGCCCGGCTCGATCCGCTACGGCTCGCCGGGCAACGGCACCTCCATCCACCTGGCGGCCGAGCTGTTCGAGAAGGCCGCCGGCATCACGCTCAGCCACATCCCGTACAAGGGCTCCAGCCCGGCGATGGCCGATGCGCTGGCCGGCCATGTCGAGCTGCTGTCCTCGTCGGTGCCCTCGGCGATCGCGCAGATCCGCGCGGGCAGGCTGCGCGCGCTGGCGGTGACCTCGGCGCGGCGCAGCTCCTCGCTGCCGGAGGTGCCGACGCTGGCCGAGTCGGGCCACAAGGACTTCGACGTCAGCACCTGGTACGGCCTGCTGGCGCCGGCCGGCACGCCGGAGGCGGTGGTCACGCAGATCAACACCGAGGTCAACCGCCTGCTGGCCAGCGCCGAGGTGCGCGCGGCCATCCACGCCCAGGGCGCCGAGCCGGAGTCGATGACCCCGGCGCGCTTCGGGGCGCTGATCCGCAGCGACTACACCCGCTGGAAGGCCATCGTCGAGGCCTCGGGCGCGAAGATCGACTGAACGGCAGCACTCAGTGCGCCGCGGTGTATTCCAGCGACGAGTGATGCACGACGATGCGCAGCCGGCCCGCGTCGTCCTTGACGAACTGCCAGGTCTTGTCGACCGCCGTGACCTTGCCATCCTTGCCGGTGAAGCGGACCTTGCCCATGGTGGTGGCGCTGTCGCCGGCGATGAAGACCGCCGCATTGACCGGCTCGCAGGCGGTCCAGCCCTTCAGCGCGAAGCCGCTGTCCTTCGGATAGGCCGGATCGCCGCCGACGAAATAGGACAGCGCGCCGGCGCGGGTGGTGCGGAAGGTCTGCGGATTGACCGTCAGCGTCGGCTTGAACAGCACCACGCCCATCTGGTAGCCGTAGGCGGCGTCGATCACCTTCTCGGCCAGCGCACGGGCCGCGGGCTGGCCGCCGCTGGCGTGCGCCGCGCCGATGTCGAGCAGCGCCTGGCACCAGGCCTTCTGCGCCGACAGCACCTCGGACTCGGTGACGGCCTGGTTGACGACGACGGTCTGGGCGCGGGCAGCCAGCGGCGCGTGGCCCAGCGTCAGGGCGGCCAGGGTGGCGATCAGGGCGGGGATGCGGCTCTTCATGGTCGGAAACTCCGTGTCTCGCGGGATTCGTTGCGGGGTGTCGGGACAGGTCCGATTGGAGCGACGCGCCTTGAACCTGCGGTGATCGGCGCATGAGGCGGCACTGACAGACAGATGAACGCCGGATGAACCGTGGCACGCGCCGCGGCGGCACGGAGACAATCGGGCCATGTTCCGTCGCCGCCTCACCCTGGTCCTGGCCCTGTTCGCGCTGGTGATGGCGCTGGCCGCGCTGCTGGCCGCCGCCTCGCTGGCCGTCACCGAGCGCCAGGTGCTGCGCGGACGGGTGGCCAGCGACATCGCCACCGGATTCATCCAGCTCTCGGCGCAGAAGCAGCGCCTGCGCACCTGGGTCGCACAGATGCAGCAGGGCGCGCATGCCGACAGTGGCGCGCGCGCCGAGCTGCTCGCGGCGATGCAGGGCACGCTGCAGCGCCTGAAGGGCCTGACCCAGCAGGCGATCGAGCTCGATGGCCGCGCCGAGGCCCGCGAGGAGAACCTGCGCCGCCGCGAGACGCTGGCGGTGCTCGAGCAGAGCGTGAGCGCGCTGGCCAGCGCAGCCGACCAGGCCCGCGCGCTGCCGCCCGGCTCCGACGCCGCACAGGCCTGGGCCGAGCTGTCGCGGGTGTTCGACATGCCCCAGGGCCACGACGTGCGCAAGCTCATCGCCGAGAACATCGCCCGCGAGACCGCCGCGGTGCAGCGCGAGCGCGCAGCCGCCGACGCGACGCTGACGGGGGTGCGCTGGCTCTGGCTCGGTGCGGCCGCGGTGCTCTCGGCCAGCGCGATGGCCGCGGCGCTGCATTTCGGCCGGGCATTGCACCGTCCGCTGCAGCAGCTCAGCGAAGGCGCGCGTGCGCTGCAGGCGGGCCGGCTCGGCCACCGCATCGCCCTGACCGGCCAGGACGAGTTCGCCGAGGTGGCCGGCAGCGTCAATGCGCTGGCGGCCGAGCTCGAGCAGCACCGCGAGCGCGAGTCGGCGCAGCGCCAGCGGCTCGAGGAGCAGGTCAATGCACGCACCCGCGAGCTGGCCGATGCCCTGGCCTCGCTGCGCCAGGCCGACGCGCAGCGCCGCAGGCTCTTCGCCGACATCAGCCACGAGCTGCGCACGCCCACGACCGTGATCCGCGGCGAGGCCGAGATCACGCTGCGCGGCATCGACAAGCCGGCGGCCGAATACAAGGAGGCGCTGTCGCGCATCGTCGTCACCGCACGCCAGCTCGGCGCGGTCATCGACGACCTGCTGGCGATGGCGCGCAGCGACATCGACTCGCTGTCGCTGGTGCGCGAGCCGGTCGACATGGACGAGCTGGCCGCCGAGGCGATGGCGCAGGCCGGCGTGCTCGCGGCCCGCCAGGGCGTGCGGCTGGGCGAGCCGCCCGGCCGCAGCGGCCGCCATGTGGTCGCGGGCGATCCGCTGCGGCTGCGCCAGCTGCTGGGCGTGCTGCTGGACAATGCGACGCGCTACTCGCGCGCCGGCGATCGGGTCGACATCACCATCGAGGCGGTGCCGGACCTGACGCAGGGCCAGGACGAGCCGGCCGACCTGCGGGTGACGGTCAGCGACCAGGGCATCGGCATCCCGGCCCACGAACTGCCGCTGGTGTTCGATCGCCATTTCCGCGGCGCGCAGGCCCGCCGCCACAGCCCGGACGGCAGCGGCCTGGGGCTGTCGATCGCGCGCTCGCTGGCGCGGGCGCACGGCGGCCAGCTGCAGCTGCACAGCAGCGAGCACGGCACCCGGGCGGTGCTGACGCTGCCGCGGACCCGGGCACAGGACCTGCTCGCCGCCGACCCCCTGACGACATGAACATCCTGATCATCGAGGACGATCCACGCATCGCCGACTTCCTGGGCCGCGGCCTGCGCGCCGAGGGCCACCGGGTCGAGCTGGCCAGCACCGGGCCTCAGGGCCTGGAGGCCGCCCGCCAGGCCGCGCGCGAGGTGGCCGCCGGCGGCACGCCGGTGGTGCTGATCCTGGACCTGATGCTGCCGGGCATCGGCGGTCTGGAGATCTGCCAGACGCTGCGCGCGCAAGGCGCGGCGCTGCCGATCCTGATGCTGTCGGCGCTCGGGGCGGTCGAGGACCGGGTCGCCGGGCTGCGGCTCGGCGCCGACGACTATCTGGCCAAGCCCTTCGACTTCGAGGAGCTGCTGGCGCGGCTGGAATCGCTGGCGCGACGCGGCCGCGACTGGACGCCGGCGACGCCGAACCGGCTGGTGGTGGCCGACCTGGTGTTCGACCGCGAGCGCATGCAGGCCAGCCGCGCCGGCCGGCCGCTGGCGCTGACCGCGCGTGAACTGGCGCTGCTGGAGCTGATGATGAGCGCGCCGGGGCGGCTGTTCAGCCGCGAGCGCATCCTCGCCAATGTCTGGGGCGTCAGCGAGGATCCGCTGACGAATGTCGTCGACGTCTACATCCGCCGGCTGCGCGCCAAGATCGACGAGGGCTGCACGCCGGCGCTGATCCACACGGTGCGCGGCCTGGGCTACCGGCTGGAGGCGCCGGCCTGAGGCGAAGAGCGCCTGAAGGTCAGAACGTCAGCGTGCGCACGCCCTCCGACGTGCCCAGCAGACAGACGCTGGCCTTGTTGCGGGCGAAGATGCCCACCGTGACCACGCCGGGCCACTGGGTGACGTCGGCTTCCATCGCGGCCGGGTCGGCGATCTGCAGGCCGCGCACGTCCAGGATGTGGCAGCCGTTGTCGGTGACGCAGCCGGCGCGCAGCGTGGCCTCGCCGCCGTACTGCGCCTTCAGGCGGCGCGCCACCTGGGCCGCGGCCATCGGGATCACCTCGACCGGCAGCGGGAAGCGGCCCATCACCTCGACGAGCTTGCTCTCGTCGACGATGCAGACGAAGCGCTCGGCCAGGTCGGCGACGATCTTCTCGCGGGTCAGCGCCGCGCCGCCGCCCTTGACCATGTGGCCCTGATGGTCGATCTCGTCGGCGCCGTCGATGTAGACCGGCAGCGACTCGACCTCGGAGGCCTCCAGCACCGGGATGCCCAGCGCCTTCAGGCGCTCGGTCGACGCCACCGAGCTCGACACCGCGCCGCGGATCTGGTCCTTGATCGCGGCCAGCGCGTCGATGAACTTGTTGACGGTCGAGCCGGTGCCGACACCGACGATGGCGCCCGCGGGCACGTAGTGCACGGCCGCCTGGCCGACGAGGGTCTTGAGTTCGTCCTGGGTCATGGGAGGAATCTTCGGGAGAGTTCGAGGAAGGGTTGGGATCGGGGACAATTCACGATTATGGCCCTCGTCCCCTACGCCCTCACCCGTCCCTTCCTCTTCGGCCTCGATCCGGAGGCCGCGCACGAGCTGACGCTCGACGCGATCGCGCGCCTCCAGAACACGCCCCTGCAGTGCCTGTGGTCGCACGCGCGCGTCAGCGACCCGGTCAGCGTCGCCGGCCTGAAATTCCCGAACCGCATCGGCCTGGCCGCCGGGCTCGACAAGAACGGCCGCTGCATCGACGGCCTGGGCGCGATGGGCTTCGGCTTCATCGAGGTCGGCACCGTCACGCCGAAGGGCCAGCCCGGCAACCCCAAGCCGCGCATGTTCCGCCTGCCCGAGGCCGACGCGCTGATCAACCGCCTGGGCTTCAACAACGAGGGCCTCGACAGCTTCCTGGCCAACGTCAAGCGCGCGACGAGCTTCCGCCGCAATGGGGGCATCCTGGGCCTGAACATCGGCAAGAACGCGGCCACGCCGATCGAGCGTGCGGTCGACGACTACCTGATCGCGCTCGACGGCGTCTATCCGCACGCCGACTATGTGACGGTCAACATCTCCAGCCCGAACACCAAGAACCTGCGCGCGCTGCAGAGCGACGAGGCGCTCGACGCGCTGCTGTCGCAGCTGCAGGCGCGCAAGCAGCAGCTCGCGCGCGAGCACGGCCGCAACGCGCCGATGTTCGTGAAGATCGCGCCCGACCTGAACGAGGCGCAGGTCAAGGTCATCGCCGCGACGCTGAAGCACAACGGCATCGACGGCGTGATCGCCACCAACACCACCATCGGCCGCGACGCGGTCCAGGGCCTGAAGCATGCCGAGGAGACCGGCGGCCTGTCGGGCCGGCCGGTGTTCGAGGCCAGCAACCGGGTGATCGCGCAGCTGCGCGCCGAGCTGGGCGCGGGCTACCCGATCATCGGCGTGGGCGGCGTGCTCGGCGGCGCCGACGCGCAGGCCAAGCTGCGCGCCGGCGCCGACCTGGTGCAGGTCTACACCGGCCTCATCTACCGCGGCCCGGCGCTGGCGGGCGAATGCGCCCGGGCGATGCGCGCACGCTGAGCGCGCTCTTCTTTTCACGGAACCGGAGCGCGCCGGCGCGCTCCAAGCCGGCATGAGCCAAGCTTCCACCCCTCTCGGCCACCTGATCCGCTTCGTCGTGCGCTGCGCCTTCGTCGCGGCGGGCGCGGTCTTCTTCCTCAGCCTGCTGCTGGCGGGCGTGCTGGCCGCGCTGGGCCTGACGCTGTGGAGCCTGCTGCGCGGGCGCCGGCCGGTGCTGGCCGACCTGTGGCAGGTGCAGCGCACGATGCGCGCCCGGGCGCGGGCGCGGAGCTTCGGCGACTGGCCGAGTCGCCGCGGCACCGCCTCGCCGGCAGCCCCGGAGGACATCGTCGAGGTCCAGGCCCGCGAGGTCATGCCGGCCGCGCGGCGCATGACACAGGGCTGATCGCACGTCACCGCTCGAATCCTCGCCTTGACCTCGGGCGCCCCTGATGCTGACGCTCAAGTTGCCCGACAGGCTGCCGACATCCTGCCCATGCCCGCCCGGGACCAACGCGTCCGCAGCCCCGCTGCCCCCCAAGGCCGCGCTCAGACGTGCACACGAGGAGTCGATTCCGAATGAGCGAGAACCTGATGCCCGACGAAACCCGCCAGCAGCTCGGTGGCATCGTCCGACAGCTTCATGATGCCCTGCAGACGCTGGGCTACGACACCGTGCTGCACGAGGTCACCCAGGAGATTCCGGACGCTCGCGAGCGGCTCGCCTATGTCGGGGCGATGACCGAGCAGGCGGCCGACCGCGTGCTGACGCTGGTGGACATGGCCAAGCCGGAATGCACCTCGCTGGTCGAGCAGGGGCGCGCGCTCCTGGCCGCCGACCCGCCGAGCGAGCAGCTCAAGGCCTTTGCCGAACGCTCCGTCGAGGTGGCCAGCCTGCAGCAGGACGCCCTCAACGACATCATGATGGCCCAGGACTTCCAGGATCTCTCCGGCCAGGTGATCAACAAGGTCATCAAGATCATCACCCGCACCGAGAAGCAGCTGCTCGAGCTGCTGGTCAGCCACACGCCCCAGGCCAAGGTGGAAACCGTCACCAAGCTCGAGGGGCCGCAGACCCCTGACAAGGCCATGAAGCAGGACGACGTCGACGACCTGCTGGCCTCGCTGGGTTTCTGACGCCGCGGCCCGCGCGGCGCGCCGCTTCCCCGTTTCCTCTCCTGTCGTCAGCGATGATGTTGCGCCAGTGCCCGTTCGCGGGCGCTGGCGTCTGTTTTTCCACGCACAGACCCGAGCGAGCGGTCAATTTGAAACGGGCCGTATCCACTGAAGCGCCTCGCTGCAGGACAGGTGGCAGCCACTCCCTATGATGCTCGGCCTTTCGATCAGCACATCTGATCGACGCATCTGATCGACGCATCACCAGGGAGACAGAATGAACAGCAGCACCGCTCGGGCCAAGGCCGACATCGAGGCCTTCGTCACCCGCTGGACCGGCGTCACCGCCTCCGAGATTTCCACTTCGCAGAGCTTCATCATCGAACTGTGCGAGCTGCTCGATGTGCCGCGGCCGCACCCGACGCCCGAGCGCGACTACATGTTCGAGCGGCCGATCACCTTCCAGAACGGCGACGGCTCGACCAGCCCGGGGCGGGTCGATTGCTACCGGCGCGGTGCCTTCGTCTGGGAGTCGAAGAAGCTCAATCCCGGCGCGCAGGCGGCCAGGACCGGCAAGACCACCCGCAGCTTCGACAACGCGCTGCTGCTGGCGCGCACGCAGGCCGAGAACTACGCCCGCGCCCTGCCCGCCAGCGAGGGGCGGCCGCCGTTTGTCGTGGTGGTGGATGTCGGGCATGTGTTCGAGCTGTACGCGGAGTTCAGCCGCTCGGGCTCGACCTACACGCCCTACCCCGACGCCCGCTCGCACCGCATCCGGCTGACCGATCTGCACCGCCCGGAGATCCGCGAGCGGCTGCGGGCGCTGTGGGTCGATCCGATGTCGCTCGATCCGTCGCGTCGGAGCGCGAAGGTGACGCGGGAGGTGTCGGCTGAACTGGCGGATCTGGCCAAGAGTCTGGAGGACGCGGGGCATCCGGCGCAGCAGGTGGCCGCGTTCCTGACGCGCTGCCTGTTCACGATGTTTGCCGAAGACGTCGGGCTGCTGCCGCCGGGGGATGACGGGCTGGGGGTGTTCGTGTCCTTGCTGACGCGGCACCGCGAGAAGCCGGAGCGGCTGGCCGGGATGCTGCGGCTGCTGTGGCAGGGCATGGACACGGGCGGCTTCAACGGGGCGCTGGCGCAGGACGTGATGCGCTTCAACGGCAAGCTGTTCAAGGGCGCGGGGCAGCCGGGGTATGTGCTGCCGCTGACGACCGGGCAGATCGACGGGCTGCTGCGCGCGGCCAAGGCGGACTGGCGCGAGGTGGAGCCCGCCATCTTCGGCACGCTGCTGGAGCGGGCCTTGAGCACCACCGAGCGCCATGCGCTGGGCGCGCACTACACGCCGCGGGCGTATGTGGAGCGGCTGGTGATGCCGACGGTGATCGAGCCGCTGCGGGCCGAGTGGCAGCACGCCCTGGGCGCGGCGCTGGTGCTGGCGGCCGAGGCCGAGGCGCTCGACGGCAAGAAGCGCGAGGACAAGCTGGCCGAGGCGCGGGCCGAGCTGCGGCGCTTCCACCACCGGCTGTGCCATGTGCGGGTGCTCGATCCGGCCTGCGGCAGCGGCAATTTCCTGTACGTGACGCTGGAGCATCTGAAGCGGCTGGAGGGCGAGGTGCTCGACCGGCTGGAGGCGCTGGGCGAATCGACGCAGGGGCAGCTCGCGATGGAGGGCGGCACGGTCACGCTCAGGCAGATGCTGGGCATCGAGCTGAACCCGCGGGCGGCGGCGCTGGCGGAGCTGGTGCTGTGGATCGGCTGGCTGCAGTGGCAGATCCGCACGGGCGGGTCGCAGAGCGTGGCGGAGCCGGTGGTGCATGACTACGGGAACATCGATTGCCGGGATGCGGTGCTGGCGTATGACCGGCAGGAGCTGGCGACGGACGCGGACGGGCGCACGGTGACGCGCTGGGATGGCAAGACGACCAAGGTGCATCCGGTGACGGGCGAAAAGGTGCCCGACGAGTCGGCGCAGGTGCCGGAGTGGCGCTACGTGAACCCGCGTCAGGCCGAGTGGCCGCAGGCGGAGTTCATCGTGGGAAATCCGCCGTTCATTGGCAAGCTCAAGATGCGCGAGGCGCTGGGAAGCGGCTACGTAGAGGCGCTGCGCAAGGCATGGACATCCATGCCGGACAGCGCCGATTTCGTCATGTACTGGTGGAGCAAGGCAGCCGATGCAGTTCTCAGTGGCGGCTCTCAACGCATGGGGCTGATCACGACCAACAGCTTGACGATGATCTTCAATCGACGAGTAGTCGAAGCGGCCCTGAATTCAAGCAAAGCACACATCGCTTTTGCGATTCCTGACCATCCTTGGGTAGATGTGGCCGATGGTGCGGCGGTACGGATCGCCATGACGACGCTCAGTGTCGGCTCGGAACCGGGACGGTTGCTAACCGTACAAGATGAATTCGCGGGCAATGCTGGGGAAATCGAAGTCGATCTTCAGGAACGTCGCGGCCAGATTCACGCCAATCTGAAGGTAGGCGCAGCCGTCACATCAGCTCGCCCGCTGGCAGCGATGCGAGGGATCACAAGCATGGGTGTCATGCTGGCCGGTTCGGGCTTCATCGTGGAGCCAGCTACAGCCGACAAGCTACGGATTGGGCTTGACGCTGCCGATGCAAATCGGTTGATCCGCAACTACCGCAATGGTCGTGACCTGACCAATGCTCCACGCGGTGTCAGTGTCATAGACACGTTTGGCTGGGAATTGGACGAGCTGCGCTTACGAGCACCAGCGATCTACCAGCACTTGACCGACCACGTAAAACCGGAGCGCGACGCCAACCGAGACAAAGCATTCCGAGAACGCTGGTGGCTGCACGGACGCTCACGTAGCGAGATACGGACGGCGTTGGCGGGTTTACCGCGATTCATTGCGACGGTTGAAACAGCCAAGTATCGGACATTTCAGTTTTTAGATGCAAGCATCCTGCCGGATCACAAACTCGTTGCGATCGCAGCCAGTGATTCCACTTCGCTAGGTATCCTCTCCAGCGTGGTTCATGTCGAGTGGGCAATGAATGCTGGCGGACGCCTTGGTGTAGGTAACGACTCGGTCTACAACAAGACCAAGTGCTTTGAGCAGTTCCCGTTCCCGACTCCTGAAACCCATCTAACTCCCGCCATCGCTGCCAAGATTGGCCAACTCGCCGAAGAACTCGACGCCTTCCGCAAGGCCCGCCAAGCCGCCCACGAGTCCGTGACGCTCACCGGCATGTACAACGTGCTGGACAAGCTCCGCCGCGAGGAGCCGCTGAACGCCAAGGACAAGGCGCTGCACGAGCAAGCCCTGGTCGGCGTGCTGCGCACCCTGCACGACGAACTCGACGCCGCCGTGCTGGAAGCCTACGGCTGGCAGGACCTCGGCCCCGTGCCGTGGACGAACGAAGAAGCCCGCCAGGCGTGGACCGAGCGGCTGCTGGAGCGCCTGGTCGACCTCAACACCCGCCGCGCCAGCGAAGAAGCCCAGGGCACCATCCGCTGGCTGCGCCCCGCCTTCCAGGATCCCACGGCGCCGAAGGGCGAGCCGCAGGCCGCCATCGAACTCGTCGGCGGCGCCCCGGCCCCGCAAGCCGACACCGAAGACGAAGCCGAAGCGCCGGCCCCCGCCGCCGCACCCGCCACCCGCCAGCCCTGGCCCGCCGACCTGCCCGCGCAGATGCGCGCCGTCGCCGAGGCCCTCGCCGCCAGCGCCCAGCCGCTCGACGAGGACGCGCTGGCCGCCCGCTTCACCGGCCGCGGGCCGTGGAAGAAGCGGCTGCCGCAGATCCTGGAGACGCTGGAGGTGCTGGGCCGGGCCAAGCGCGAGGCGCAAGGGCGCTGGCGCGGGGCCTGAAACGAAAACGCCCCTCGAAAGGGGCGCCCAATCGCGAGGAGGCCGGCGATCAGTAGCCGAGGAAATCCACCTCGAACACCAGCGTCGCGTTCGGCGGAATCACGCCGCCGGCGCCGCGCACGCCATAGCCCAGGTTCGGCGGAATGACCAGCACGCGGGTGCCGCCGACCTTCATGCCCTGCACGCCCTCGTCCCAGCCTTGGATGACCATGCCGGCGCCCAGGTGGAAGCGGAAGGGCTGGCCGCGGTCCTTGCTGGAATCGAACTTGCGGCCGCGGCCGTTGGGCTGCGCCGGGTCATGCAGCCAGCCGGTGTAGTGCACGCTGACCTGACGACCGGCGACAGCGACTTCGCCGTTGCCTTCGACGGTGTCCTCGTACTGCAGACCCGAAGCGGTGGTGATCATGAGAGTCGGCCTTTCTTGTGGGCAGAAAAACGGAAGAAAAGGCCGCGATGATGCCATCAGCGGCCGCCGGCTGCATCCGCATCACTCCGGCTGCAGCCTGACGCGCCACTGACGAAGGGCTTCGGCCCGCACGGCCGCGGCCTCCAGCCCGCCGGGCAGATCGAGGCCGAGCGCCCGCGCCGCGGCCGTCAGCACCTCGGCCGGGCGGCCGGTGTCGACCGGCGCGGCCCCGTTCTGCTTCGACAGCTTCTGGCCGTCGGCCGCCAGCACCAGGGGCGTGTGCAGGTGGCGCGGCTGCGGCAGGCCGAGATGGCGGCGCAGCAGGATCTGGCGCGGCGTGTTGTCGGCCAGATCCTCGCCGCGGACGATGTCGGTCACGCCCTGCGCCGCATCATCGACCACCACCGCGAGCTGGTAGGCCCACAGCCCGTCGGCGCGACGCAGCACGAAGTCGCCCACCTCCCGGCTGACATTCTGGCGCTGGCGCCCGAGCCGGCGGTCGTGCCAGTCGATGACGGTGTCGCTGCCGTCGTCCGCACAGGTCAGCAGCCGCACCGCCCGCGCCTCGGGCCACGGCACCGGCTGCGGCCCGCCGGGCCGGCAGGTGCCGGGATAGACCAGATCGCCGTGGCGCTCGCGGCCCAGGCCGCGCGCCTGCAGCGCCTGCGCGATCTCGCGCCGGGTGCAGCGGCAGCCATAGGCCCGGCCGGCGGCGTGCAGCCGCTCGAGCGCCTGCGCGTAGAGGTCGGCGCGATCGGACTGGCGCAGCGGCGGCGCGTCCGGATGCAGGCCGCAGTCGGCGAGCTGGCGCAGGATCGCGTCCTCGGCGCCGGCGATGCAGCGCGGGCCGTCGACATCCTCGATGCGCACCAGCCAGCGCCCGCCGTGCGCGCGCGCATCCAGCCACGAGGCCAGCGCCGCCACCATCGAGCCGGCATGCAGCCAGCCGGTCGGCGACGGCGCGAAGCGGCCGACATAGCCGCCGACCCCGGACGCGACGACCCCGCTCACAGGATCAGGCCGGCATGCTGCTCCAGCAGCGCCCGGCGGGTGACCTCGCTGTCGAGCTGCTCGAGCCACCAGGCCAGCGCCCGCCCCTGACCGGGGCCCCCGCGCCAGGCGTACTGCAGCTCGACCTGGGTCGCGGGCTCCTCCACCTTCAGCACCACCAGCCGGCCGGCCTCGACATGCGCGCGCAGCAGCGGCTCGGGCAGGCGCCCGCAGCCCAGGCCGCGGATCTGCGCCTCCAGCTTGGCGGCCAGCGAGGGCACGGTCAGCACATCCTGGCCGGGGCTGATGCCGCTGGTGCGCCGGTCCATGCGCTGCGCGGTGTCGGCGATCGCCACGACCCGGTGGCGCGCCACCTCCTGCACGGACACCGGCTCCGGCAGCGCCGCCAGCGGATGGTGAGGCGCGACCGCCAGCAGCATCTCGATCGTGCCCAGCGGCGCGCAGTGCAGCCGCTCGGCCTGCTGGGGCAGCGGCTGCACGCCGATGGCCAGATCGCACTGCCCGCTCAGCAGCGCCTCCTGCGTGCCGGCCAGCACCTCGCTGCGGATGCGCAGCCGCGTCGGCGGCGGCCCGGCCTGCGGCTCGTCGGAGCAGCGCATCTCGTAGAAGGCCGCCGTCAGGTCGAAGATCGCCCGCGGCGCGATGATGGTGTCGACCGCGATCGCCAGCGTCGTCTCCCAGCCGGTGGCCACCCGCTGCACCCGGTTGGCCACCGCGTCGATCTGCTGCAGCAGCCGCCGGCCCTCGCGCAGCAGCTCGTCGCCCGCGGCGGTGAGCTGCGCCTGGCGCGAGCTGCGGTCGAACAGCAGCACGTCGAGCGCGTCCTCGAGCTGGCGCACGCTGTAGGTCAGCGCCGAGGGCACCTTGCCCAGCTCGCGCGCGGCCGCGGCGAAGCTGCCGGTGCGGGCGATGGTGTCCATCATCTCGAGCGCGTCGGGGGTCAGGGCGCGGCGGCGGTCGGGCATCGGCATCTCGTGGAGGTCGTTCAGACGATTTGAATGATGCCATCAGCCCCATGCAGCCCCGCCTGGGGCGCGACGCGCGACCATCAGATCCACGCAAGGACACGCCACCATGATCACGCTGCGCAAATCCCTGGAGCGGGGCCATGCCCATCACGGCTGGCTCGACAGCTTCCACAGCTTCTCGTTCGCCGACTACTTCGACCCGGCCCACATGGGCTGGGGCAACCTGCGCGTCATCAACGAGGATGTCGTCGAGGGCCACCGCGGCTTCGGCATGCACCCGCACCGCGACATGGAGATCGTCACCTGGATGCTGGCCGGCGAGCTGACCCACCGCGACAGCCTGGGCCACGGCGCCACGCTGCGCGCCGGCGAGGTGCAGCGCATGAGCGCGGGCACCGGCGTGCGCCACAGCGAGATGAACGCGGCCGACACCCCGGCCCACCTGCTGCAGATCTGGATGCTGCCGCACGAGCGCAACCTGCCCCCCAGCTACGACCAGCAGGCCGTGCCCGACGCGGCGCTGCGCGGACGGCTGCACCTGCTCGGCGCCCCGGCCGGCAGCGCCGACGCGGCCGGCGCCACGCTGACGCTCAACGCCGACGTGCGGCTGCATGCCGGCCGCTTCGACGGCGCCGAGCAGGCCACGCTCGCGCTGGATCCGGCCCGCAAGGCCTATGTGCAGGTCGCCCGCGGCCGGCTGGTGGTCAACGGGCTGGCCCTGCAGGCGGGCGACGCGCTGGCGATCGAGGACGAGCCCCGGCTCGACTTCGGCCAGGGCCTCGACGCCGAGGTGCTGGTGTTCGACCTGCAGCCCTGATCTCCCCCCTCCCCCCCCTCTCTCCCATCCCTCCCTGATCCCTGTCCGATCGAAAGGAACCGTCATGAGCAAGAAGATCGTCATCGTCTACCACAGCGGCTACGGCCACACCGCCAAGGTCGCCGCCGCCGTCGCCGAGGGTGCCGGCGCGAGCGCGAGCCTGCTGGCCATCGACGCCGAGGGCAACCTGCCCGAAGGCGGCTGGGAGCAGCTCGACGCCGCCGACGCCATCGTGTTCGGCTCGCCGACCTACATGGGCATGGTGAGCTGGCAGTTCAAGAAGTTCGCCGATGCCTCCAGCAAGGCCTGGTTCACCCGCAAGTGGGCCGACAAGCTGGCCGCCGGCTTCACCAACTCGGCCTCGCTGTACGGCGACAAGCACACCACGATGTCCTACCTGACCACGCTGGCGATGCAGCACGGCATGCTGTGGGTGGGCGCCGGCATGATGCCCGCCAACACCAAGGCCTCGACCCGCGACGACCTGAACAACCTGGGCATGTCCGCCGGCCTGATGACCGCCACCCCGTCGGACGCCAGCGTCGACGAGATGGTGCCGGGCGACCTGGCCACGGCCCGCGCCTTCGGCGCCCGCGTGGCCGCCACGGTCGCCCGCCTGGGCTGACCCCGCCTCGGCGGCAGCGCCCCACCCGGCCGGTACGCGCCGGGCTCAGGCTACAGTGGCGGGATGGACTTCCTGCTGCGCGTGATCCGGGTGCTGCCGCTGGCCGACTGGCTGGCGCTGGGCGTGTTCTTCGCCGGCTGGGTGGGCTATGTCAGGTTCGCCAAGGCCCGCGCGCTGCGCCGGCCCTCGGTGCTGGCCAGCACCAACCGCATCCGCCAGGACTGGATGCTGCAGACCACCTTCCGCGACAACCGCATCGTCGATGCGGCGGTGTCGCAGAGCATGGCCTCGAGCCCGAGCTTCTTCGCCTCGACCACCATCTTCATCATCGGCGGCCTGGTCGCGGCGATCGGCTCGACCGACAAGACGGCCGAGATGGTGCAGGACCTGCCCTTCGCCGCACGCACCTCGATGCTGGTGCTCGACCTGAAGCTGCTGGTGCTCACCGGCATCTTCGTGCACGCCTTCTTCCGCTTCACCTGGTCGATGCGGCAGTACAGCTTCGGGGCGCTGCTGATCGGCGCGGCCCCCTCGCACCGCGACTTCGAGAATGCGACCGACGCGCAGCTGCGCCAGCGCTACGCCAGCCGCGCCGGCCGGGTGATGGCGCTCGGCGCCGAGACCTTCAACGACGGGCTGCGCGCGGTCTACCTGAGCTTCGCGGCGGTGCTGTGGTTCCTGTCGCCGCTGGCGATGGTCGTGGGCACCGCGGCGGTGATCTGGGTGCTCTACCGCCGCGAGTTCCACTCCGAGGTGGTGAAGCTGCTCAACGAGCCGGTCTGAACCTGCTCACGCCGCCGGCGTCGAGGCGCCCCCCTCGGTCGCGGCCGGCGCAGCCTCAGGCGCGCGGCTGGGGGCGGCGGGGCTGCCGCAGCGCCAGGGCGGCGGCTCGACCACCGGCCCCTCGCTGATCCAGATCTCGGCGCGGCGCTCCAGCGTCGCCACCGCGGTGCCGTCGAGTCCGCCCGGACTGACCCGCCCGATGCCGTGCGCCACATCCACGGCCACGCCCAGGCTGCGCAGATGCTGCGCGACCTCCTCGGCCCGGCGCTCCGAGAGCTGGCGGTTGCCGCAGACGCTGCCGGGGTCGTTGGCGGCGGCCAGCACCAGCACCGCGGCCCCCCGCGGCACCTGGCCGGCGGCGATCTGCCGGCCGATGCGCTCGACCTCGGCGCGCCCGACGGCGTCGAGCGTGTCGGCCCCGGCCGCGAAGTCGATGTGGGAACTGAGCAGACGCGCCTGGCGGATCAGCGCGGTGTAGTCGCGCGGCAGCCGGGGCGCCGACCCCGCGTCGACCGGCGCCGGCTGGCCCTCGGGCAGCAGCTGAGGGTGGGCGCCGACGGCCATGCGGGCGGCCAGCTGCTGCTGCGCAGCCGGCCCGGAGAGGTAGCTCGCCAGCCGCTGCAGCCGGGGATCGCTGCCCTCGGGCAGGTGCATGACGATGCGGTGGGTCAGGGGATAGCGCTCGGTGGCCAGCGTCTGCGGCTGCGGCAGCCAGGCCGCGCCGGTGGCGTCGCCCACCGGCAGCACCCGCGCGGCGCCGACCGCCGACAGCGGCACCAGCCCGATCGCACCGGGCTCGTCGGCGACGGCCTGCACCAGCGCCTTCAGGTCGGTGTGCGTCGGCAGCGCCGCCGGCAGCGCCTCGCCGGCCAGCAGCTGGCGCGAGATCAGATCGAGCAGGCCCGGATCGGCCGGCAGATGCACCCCGTCCGGCCGGCCCTGGCGGCCCAGCAGGCGCTGGCGCAGCTGCCCCGGCGTGAGCGAGCGCAGCGGGTGGTCGGGATGGACGATCACGGCCAGCGCATCCAGCCCCAGCGTGACGTCGCCCGGCGCGATGTCGTCGCCCAGCAGCGAGACGCGGCGCAGGCCCGCCGCGTCCTGGGCAGCGACGGCGGCCTCCAGCCGGACCTCGAGCCGGCCGCCCGCGGCGGTGCGCGCCAGCAGCAGCGCGCCGGCCCCTTCCGGGCGGCGCGGATCCTTCAGGCCATCGATGCGCAGAAAGGCCTCGATCTGCCCCAGCAGCAGGTCGGTGCCCAGCAGCCCCGCACCGTGCAGGGTGAGCACCGCCGGCTGGCCCGCGCCCGGGGGCGCGCTCTCCAGGGCGGAGGCGGCCGGGGCCGACGCTGTCGCCGGTCCGGTGGGGCCCCGCCCCGACAGCAGCAGTCCGGCCACGGCCACGATCGCCACGCCGATGGCCGGCACGACCCAGCGGGCGCCCCCGGCCGGCGAAGACTCGACCGCCGCATCGACCGGCAGCAGCGCGGCGCCACATTCGGGGCAGCGGTCCTGCGTGGCGTTCAGGGGCAGCAGGACGCGGGAGGCCGCCTTGCTGCAGGCAGCAGGCAGATTGGTGCAGACGGCACGACTCATCGGGGGGATTCCTGGCGGATCAGCTTCATGGCCTCGCGGGCGGCCTCGTTCCAGTCGCGGCTGATCGCGTCCCACTGGGTGGGCAGCGACTGCCGGCGCAGCGCCTCGATGCGATCGCGCATCGTGTCGCGCAGCTGCGCCACCGCCGCCGGCGTCGCATGCAGGCTGGTCTTCAGGCCGGCGCACACATCGTCGTGCAGGTCGTGCAGCACCCGCTCGCTGGCCCGCTCGACCGCCTCGACCAGATCGCGCCCGAGCCGGACACGGCCGATCTCGAAGCCATCATCGTCCAGCCGGACATGCACCAGCACCGGCAAGGCGCTGACCGGATCGGGCTCGGGGCGCAGCAGCCCCAGCGCCTCGGCCAGCAGCACCACGGTGCGCGCGCGCGCCTGCTGCGCCTCGAGGTCGGCATCGAGCAGGTCGGGCAGCTCGGCCGATTCATCCAGCTGCAGCCACAGGGCGGCGCGTCCGGCCTGCAGCCGGTACTGCTCATGCAGACGGTGGAGCTGCTGCACCGCCTGCACCGCGCGCAGCGACAGCCCGCGCACCAGCCGCAGGCTCAGCAGCGCCCCTTCGGCCTCGGGGCGGGGCTGCAGCTGCGGCGCGGCCGGGCCCCGGCCCAGCAGCTGCGCCAGGTCGGGCAGAGGCCTCACCGGCGCGGCCACGCGGGTCGCCACACCACCGTCGTCCTCGTCGGTGCGGGCCGCTGCCCCCGGCAGGGCCGGGATGCGCAGGCAGGCCTGGACCGGCAGCGCGGCCGTCTCCGCGCCCGACCACTGCAGACCCACGGCGACCTGCCCCCCCAGCGCCGCCTGCTCGCGCGCCAGCCGCTCGGGCTCGGCCTGCAGGCGGCCCAGCCAGGCCTCCCAGGCGGCGGTGGCCACCGGCTGCAGCTGCGCCGGCTGCAGGCGCTGCGCGCAGGCCGCCAGCAGCGCCTCGCCGGTCTCGGCCTCGCTCAGGCGCTGCGCGAAGACGCGAAAGCTCGCCTGCTCGCCCAGCCGCGCGAACAGGCCCGCGCGCAGCACGCGCAGGTGCTCGCGCTGCATCGTCTCGCGGGTGATCAGCTGGTTGCGCCAATGCCCCAGCAGCTCGCGGGTGTCGATGCGGGCGTCGCCCGGCTCGGGGTGCGCCGGGGGCAGCGCGGCCGCGGCACCCGCGTCGGTGGCCTCCACCAGGGTGGCGAGCTCCATCTCGCCCGCATCGATCATGCTCTGCAGCGTGGTGAGCTGGGTCTCGATCTCGGCGACCAGACGCAGCGAGAGCGCCGCCGCCGCCGCGCGGGTCAGCGCCAGCGCATGCTCGCGCAGCAGCGTGATCAGTCCCTCGACGTCGACCGGCGTGCTCTGGCCGCGCAGGCGCGCCAGCATGCCCGGCCGCGCGGACGCGGCCTGCTCGGC
>JAUPTP010000190.1 GCA_030918015.1 Pseudomonadota bacterium | reverse complement strand
CCGGTGTCGCGCACGCCCAGCAGCTTCAGGATGGCCTGGGTCGTGCCCGACAGCAGCTTGACGAAGGGGCCGGCGGCCACCGACAGCCAGGCCATCGGCTGCGCCACCAGCCGCGCCACCGTCTCGGGATACATCTGACCGACCCGCTTCGGGACCAGCTCGCCGAAGATGATCGTCACGAACGTGATCAGCACCACGACGATGGCGGTGCCGAGGATGTCGGCCACGCTGTCGGTCAGGGGAAAGTGGGCGACGATCCAGGCCGAGAGCAGGCCGGAGAAGGCCGCCTCGCCGACGATGCCGTTGAGCACGCCGATCGAGGTGATGCCGATCTGGACCGTGGAGAGGAACTGGGTCGGGCTGTCGTGCAGGGCCAATGCAGCCCGCGCACCGGCATCGCCGGTCTCGGCCATCACCTGCAGGCGGGCCTTGCGGCTGGCCGCCAGCGACATCTCGGACATGGCGAACAGGCCATTGAGCAGGATCAGCGCGAAGAGTAGAGCTAGGTCCATGACAGGCACGGTCAAGCCGCCGCGCCGGAAGTTGAGGCCCGCCGAGCGTAGCAGAATCGGGGCCATGATCTACCTCATCGGCGACCTGCAAGGCTGCTGCGACGCCCTCGAGCGCCTGCTGGCCACCCTGGACTTCTCCCCCTCGCGCGACCATGTCTACCTGCTGGGCGACCTGGTCAACCGCGGCCCGTGCTCGCTGAAGGTGCTCGAGCGGCTGGCCGGCCTGGGCGATGCGGCCACCTGCCTGCTGGGCAACCACGACCTGCACCTGCTGGCGGTGGCGCACGGGGTGCGCGCGCCGCACCGCTCCGACACGCTCGGCGAGATTCTCGCCAGCCCGCGCCGCGAGGCCTGGCTGGACTGGCTGCGCCACCAGCGCCTGGCGGTGCAGGCGCATGGCTGGCTGATGGTGCACGCCGGCGTGGTGCCGCAGTGGGATGCGGCGCAGACGCTGGCCCTGGCCGCCGAGGCCGAGGCGATGCTGCGCAGCCCCGACCTGCCCGGCTTCCTGAAGGTGATGTATGGCAACACGCCGGCACGCTGGGACGACACGCTGGCCGGCCACGACCGGCTGCGGCTGATCATCAACGTGCTGACCCGCATCCGCTTCTGCGAGGCCGACGGCACGATGGACTTCCAGCTCAAGGAAAGCGCCGACGCCGCCCCGGCCCACCTGCGGCCCTGGTTCGACATTCCCGGCCGGCGCACCGAGGGCACGCCGGTCGCGTTCGGCCACTGGTCGACGCTGGGCACGCTCGACCGACCCGACCTGCTGGCGCTCGACACCGGCTGTGTCTGGGGCGGCCGGCTCACCGCCGCACGCATCGATGGCGGTCGGCGTGAACTCGTCGGCATCGAATGCGCTCAGGCGCTCGCGCCGTTCTGACCACTTCTGACTACAATGATCACCCTGCTGGAGGTGTGGCCGAGCGGTTGAAGGCACCGGTCTTGAAAACCGGCGAAGGGGAGACCCTTTCGTGAGTTCGAATCTCACCGCCTCCGCCAGCAGATCTTCTCCGGCTGCCACGGGCGCAGCCGACCGCCGTCAGTCAGGATGCACCGACGTGAACGACGCACAGCTCCCCGGTTTCGACCAGCCCGACCTGCACGCCTTCCTGGAGGAGGCCGACGATGCCACGCTCGATGCGCTGTCCTTCGGCGTCATCGGTTTTGGTGCCGACATGGTCGTCTGCCGCTACAACGGCTACGAGTCGCGCGCCGCCGGACTGCATCCCTCTCGCGTGGTGGGGATGCCGCTGTTCTCGGTGGTGGCCCAGTGCATGAACAACTACCTGATCGCCCAGCGCTTCGAGGATGCGGAGGCGGCAGGAGCAACGCTCGATCTGAGCGTCGACTTCGTGCTGACGCTGCGAATGAAGCCCACGCCAGTCCGACTGCGGCTGCTGGCCGCTCCCGGACGGCCGGGGCGCTACGTGCTCGTCCAGCGGCTCTGAGCTCCAGGAGGATCGCCCCGTGATGGCAGTCGATCCGACCGACGGCGATGAGCACGAAGTCCTGCGGCAGCTGCTCTACGCCGCACCGATCGGTCTGGTGCAGACAGACGACAGCGGCTGCATCGAGCGCATCAATGCGGCCGCTGCACAGCTGCTGCTGCCCCTGTCCGGCGGCCAGCGCCTCGACAACCTGTTCGACCTGCTCGCTCCGACCCTGCCCGATCTGCCGCACCGGGCGATGCACGGAGCGCCCGGCGAGCTGCTGCTCGACGGCGAGGCGCTGACCCTGCGCATCGGTCCGGCGGGCCGGTCGCGCACGCAGGTGATCTCCCTGACCTTGCGCCGACTGCGCGCCGACCTGCTGATCACGGTGCTGTCGGACATCACCACCCAGGTCGAACGAGAGCGCCAGCTCCGCCAGAGCCAGGCCTGGCTGAACGCGACGCTGACCGGCATCCAGGACCATGCGGCTCTGAGCCTGGACGCCAGTGGCTGCATCAACGGCTGGTCCGAGCCGGCCGGCCGCATGACCGGCTTCACGCGCGAGCAGGCCCTGGGCCAGAGCGCAGCGCTCTTCTATGCCCAGGGCGCCGTGACGCCAGAGCGGCTGCTCGACCGGCTGCACGAGGCCCGCGTCGACGGCTGGAGCATGGACGAGGGCTGGCTGGTGCGCGCCGACGGACAACGCTACTGGGGCAGCACGATGATCGTGCCGCTGGCCGACACCAGCGCCCCCGAGGAGACGGCGCCCGGTTTCAGCCTGGTGCTGCGCGACATCAGCGACCGCCGCGACGCGCACGAAAAGCGCCGCCGCGCCAGCGAGACCGATCACCTGACCGGCCTGGCCAACCGGCGGGTCTTCTTCGAGAGCGGCCAGCGCGAGATCGAGCGCTGGCAGCGCGCCCCTCGCCCTCTGGCCCTGATCCTGCTCGATGCGGACCACTTCAAGCGCATCAACGACCGGCACGGCCACCCGGCCGGCGACGAGGTGCTGCGCCATCTGGCCGGGGTGATGCTGCGCTCGCTGCGACAGGTCGACCTGCCCGCGCGCATTGGCGGCGAGGAGTTCGCCGTGCTGCTGCCGTCGACCGGACTGGAGGGCGCCCGGCTGGTGGCCGAGCGGCTGCGCCGGGCCATGTCCGCCGACCCGATCACGCTGGCCGACGGCACGGTGATCCGCTACACGGTCAGTGCCGGCCTGGCCTTGATGCAGTCGGGCATGGCGCGCCTGGAAGACCTGATCGAGCGGGCCGACCGGGCGCTGTACGCGGCCAAGGCGACTGGCCGGGATCGCCTCGTCGTCGATGGCGAGTGAACTGCCGCGCTCTGCTCAACGCACCGGCATGGCCGGCACCAGCTCCGGCGCCAGCCAGGGCAGCAGCCCGGGGCTGAGCGCGCGCATCTGCAGCCGCGCGGCCAGCAGCTCATGCTCGGCCTGCACCCGCCCGAGCTGCAGCTGGTAATGCTCGGTCTCGGCCGAGATCAGATCGAAGAGCGAGCGCCGGCCCAGCCGCGCCCACTGCTCGAAAGTGGCACGCCGCAGCTGGTCGCTGTCGATCAGCAAGGCATCGAGGCGGTCACGACGGGCCTGCGCCGCCTGGGCCGTTTCCTGCAGCGCCAGCAACTGGCGGGTGCGATCCTCCAGCCGGGCCTCGCGCTGGCGGCGGGTGGCCTCGGCCCGCTCGACCGCGGCCTGCACACCCGCGACCGCAGCACCGCCATCGGCCAGCGTCATGTTCAGGACCACGCCGGCATTCCAGTTCGCGCTGCCCAGTCCGGGCTGACGGGCCTGGGTCGCGCCGACCTGCCAGCGCAGCTGGGGCGCCTGCGCCGCCTGCAGGGCCTGGACATAGCGGTCCAGGGCCTCGGCCTGGCGCTGCAGCTGGCGCAGCTCCGGCGTCTCGGCCAAGGCCTCGAGCGGCAGCGCGTCATCGGGCAGGTCGTCGGGCAGCATGTCGGGCAGATCAGCCTGGGCGGGGGGCACGCCAGCCAGACGCTGCAGCCGCACCTCGGACTGGCGCAGCTGTGCGCCGGTCTCGGCCCGCGAGAGCTCGGCCTGGCGCAGGCTCTTGCCCGCCTGCACCCGCTCGCTGCCGCGCCCGCGATCGAGCTCGACGATCTGGCCGATCTGGTGGACCAGACACTGCATGCGCGCGACCTGCCGGTCCCAGACCGCGAGCAGCCGCTGCTGGCGCCGGCGCTCGATCGCGCCCAGCAGCGTCTCGAGCGCGACCTGCTCGCGCACCGCCACGACGCCCAGCTCGCCGGCCTCGGCCAGGCCTTGGTAATAGCCCGCCTCGGCCCGCACACGCCCGCCGTCATAGAGCGGGGCCGACAGCGTCAGCCCGAGACCGGCCTGGCTGGCGTCGCTGCCGCCATAGAGGTCGTTGCGACTGCGGCCCCACACCGCGCTGCCGCTCAGGCCCAGCTGCGGCGCACTGCCCGCCTCGGCCTGGCGCTGGTCCTGGCGGTAGGCACGGCTGCTGCCGATCTGGCCGGCCACCTCCGCGCTGCGGGCCACGGCCTCGCGCACCAGCCGAGACAGCACCGGCGTGGCCACGCGGGCAGCCCCTGCGACCGCACCGTCCGCCGCGGGAATCGGCACTGCCCCCTCGTCCTGGCAAGTCGCCGGGGAGACCGGCTCGGCGGCCTGCACCGGCCGGGGCCAGCTGCCCGGCAGCAGCGCGGCCGCCAGCAGCAGGACGGAGGCGAAACGACGCGAACGCTCGGTCATGATCAGCGCTCCCGGAAGGCTTCCCGGCCCTTGAGCATCGGCGAGACGAGGAACTCCAGCACGCTGCGATCGCCGGTGCGGATCTCGACCGAGCCGGTCATGCCCGGCAGCACCGGCAGCGGCCGGCCATCGGTGCCCTGCAGGGTGGAGACACGGGTGCTCACGCGCACCCGGTAGTGCGTCTGCGGCTGTCCGTTGGGCGCGTTGCCGGCCTCCAGCGTGTCGGGGCTGATGTATTCCACCTCGCCCTCGATGCCGCCATAGCGGTAGTAGTCGTAGCTGTCGAGCTTGACGGTGGCGGGCATGCCCACCCGCACGAAGCCGGCATCGGCCGGGGCCAGCCGGGCCTCGATGCGCACCGTCTCGCCGACCGGCACCAGCTCGAGGATCGGTGCCCCCGCACCCACCACCCCGCCGCGTGTGGTGATGCGCAGGTTCTTGACGATGCCGCGCACCGGCGCCTTCAGCGTGGTGCGCTGCAGCGCATCGATGCGCGCGACCTGCTGCTCGCCGAGCTGGGCCAGCTCGCTGCGCACCCGCACCAGGTCGGTGGCCGCGTCCTGGCGGAAACGGTTGATGCGCTCGGCCATCTGCATCTGCAGGTCGTTGCGCTGGCGCTCCAGGCGCAGCACCTCGATGTCGGACATCAGTCCGCGCGCGGCCATCTGCCGGGCGGTGGCCAGCTCGCTGTCGAGCAGCGCCAGGCTCGAGCGGGTGACGGCCACGGCCTCGTCCAGCGCCCGGCGCCGGGCCTGGAAGGCCTCGGTCTCGGCGGCGACCAGCCCGGGCTGCGCGCGCACCTCGGCCGGGAAGAGCGGCCCGCGCCCGGCCGCCTCGGCCTCCAGGCGGGCCACCGTGGCCTGCAG
>JAUPTP010000189.1 GCA_030918015.1 Pseudomonadota bacterium | reverse complement strand
AGGGCGGCGGCCACGCGCGCCAGCAGCTCGCGCGGCGCATAGGGGCGCGAGAGGCAGTCGTCGGCGCCGGCCTCCAGCGCCTCGATGCGCGCGTCGGCCTCGTCGCGGTCGACCAGGCAGATGCGCACCGGCCGGCAGGGCAGCCGTGCCAGCGCGTCGATCGGGAGCGCCGGCGTGCTGCCGTGCAGCAGCACGTCGATGTCCTCGTCCATCAGCTGCGATTGCACCTGGGCCGGGCCGTGCGCGATGCTCACGCGGTGGCCGTAGCCGCGCATCAGCGTCTGCAGCCGCGCCGTGTCGCCCGCGGGCAGACCGGCGAGCAGCAGGTGCCAGGAGGCCGGTGGATTGCCGGGAATGACCGGGGCGACCGGGAAATCGTGCGGGGCGGGGCGTTCCATGTCGGTCGAGCCTAGCGGGGTCCGGGGCCGGGCATGTCCGGAACAGGCCGGCGGCGATCGCCCGGTTTACGTCGCTTGACATGGGCTTCACGCAGGGGAGGCGGTGGGTTACGCTCGCGCCCCGTTCCAGGATGCCCCCCGATGAATCACGCCGTTCCCCCTTCCGTTCCGCCCGATGCCGCCGAGCTGGCCGCGCTGCAGTCTTTCCTGGCCGGTCTGCCGGCGGGGGCGATGACGCTGGAGCGGCTCGACGGCTTCTTCTGCGCGCTGCACTGCGCCGTCAGCCCGCCGGGGCCGTCGGTGTGGCTGGCGCAGGTCTGGGGCGAGTCGGCCGAGTCGCAGGCCTCCTTCGACGACGAGGGCCAGGCCCGCGCGATCGTGGGCACGCTGATGAAGCTGCATGAGGCCATCGGCGCGGCGCTGGAGCGCGGCGGCCGCGGGGGCGCGTCGCACGCGCCGCGCATCGCCGAGCGCGCCGACGGCCTGCCCGGCGGCAACGACTGGGCCTCGGGCTTCGTGCTGGGCATGCAGATCGCGCCGGAGGGCTGGCAGCCGCTGCTGGCCGACGACGAGGCCGGTCAGGCGCTGGTGCCGATCATGATGCTGCACCACGAGCACGACGAGGACGAGGCGCTGCGCCCGCCGCCGATCGATGCGGCCATGCGCGCCGAGCTGCGCGCGGTGCTGACGGATGCGCTGCTGCAGCTGCACCAGCAGCTCGCGCCCGAGCGCCGCCAGGTGCAGCGCGGCGAGCGCCAGGCGCTGACCTTCCGCCGCACCGGCGCCAAGGTGGGCCGCAACGACCCGTGCCCGTGCGGCAGCGGGCGCAAGTACAAGGCCTGCTGCGCGCTGCAGGCCGGCTGAGGCTCAGCCGGCCGCGGGGCGGCGAGCGGCCACCAGCGCCTCCAGGGCCTGCATGCGGATGCCGTAGAAGTCCTTGATCGCGGCGATCTGCGCGCGCACCGCCTCGGCATGGCCGGCGGGCGTGTGGCGCCGGCGCACCGCCAGCAGCATCTTGTTCTTGTTGGTGTGCTCCAGCGAGATGAACTCGAACACCTGGGTGTCGTAGCCCTCGGCGTCGAGCAGCAGCGCGCGCAGGCCATCCGTCACCATCTCGGCCTCCTGGCCCAGGTGCACGCCGTGCTGCAGCACCGGGCGCAGGAGCGCGGGCATCGTCATCTGCGGGCGCACCTCCTTGTGGCAGCACGGCGAGCACAGGATGACCGAGGCGCCGGCGCGCAGGCCGTAGTCGATCGCGTAGTCGGTGGCGATGTCGCAGGCGTGCAGCGCGATCATCACGTCCAGGCCGGCGGGCGTGTAGTCGCGCACGTCGCCGGCGTCGAAGCGCAGGCCGCCGAGCCGGTGGCGCTCGGCGGCGGCGTTGCACAGATCCACCAGCGGCTGGCGCAGCTCCACGCCGGTGACCTCGGCGCGGCGGCCCTGGCCGGCGAGCCAGTCGTGCACCGCGAAGGTCAGGTAGCCCTTGCCGCAGCCGAAGTCGTGCACCCGCACCGGCTCGGCCGGATCGCGTGCGCTCAGGCCGGCGTCAGTCAGCGCCGAGGAGAACACCTCGACGAAGCGGTTGATCTGGCGCCACTTGCGCGACATTGCCGGGATCAGCCGGTGCTGCGCGTCGGTCACGCCCAGGTCGTGCCAGAAGGGGCGCTCCAGCGACAGCAGGCGGTGCTTCTCGCGGTTGTGCCCGTCGGCGGGCTCGTCCGTGGCGGCTGCGCCCTCGTCGTCGGCGGGCGTGCTGGCGCGGCCCACCCGCAGCAGGCTGCGGTCGCGGCCGCCCTTGGTCTTGACGGTGAACTGCGCCTCCTGGGTGCGGGTGTGCAGGTGCGCGTTCTCGAAGGCGCCGGTGGCGATCAGGCTGTCCAGCAGCGCCGGCACCTCGGCCAGCGGGTGGTTCTTGGTGATGTCGCGGGTGGCGTGGCGCCAGACCAGCTGCAGGTGCGGCTCGCCGCGCAGCATCACCGGGCGGGCCAGCACCTTCTCGAGATCGGCCTCGGGGCCGCGGTAGCGGCCCAGCGTCAGGCGCACCAGCTGGCGCGCGGCCAGCGCGGTCTCGATCAGGCGGAAGAAGCGCTCGCGCGCGGTCGGCTCCGGGGCGGGCTGCGGCGCGGCGCCGGGAATCAGGTCGGTGAACATGGGGGAATTGTCGGCGATGGCGGCCTTGATGCGGCGCAGGCTCCGTGCAAGCCGGGGCCCGGACAATGGGGGCGCCATGCCCAGTGCCTTCAACTTCGCCGCCTCGCCCTTCGACTGTCTGGACGCCGACGAGCGCGAGCTCGTGCGCCGCAGCGTCGACATCGAGTATTTCCGCGAGGGCGCGGTGATCCTGGCGCCCGGCCAGGCGCCGACCCATCTGTTCGTGCTGATCAAGGGCCATGTCCAGCAGTGGGACGGCGACGAGCAGCAGGGCAGCTGCGGCCCCGACGACTGCTTCGACGGCCGCGCGCTGGTGGCGGGTCGCGCCAGCAGCCGCTTCGTCGCCGCCGAGGAGGTGGTGACCTACCGGCTCGCCCGGGAGGCGGTCTCGGCGTTGATCGCCTCGAACGCCACCTTCGGCGCGCTGCTGTTCGCCGACCTGTCGAACAAGCTCGGCGCCCTGGCCGAGCGCAGCAGCCAGCACGAGCTGCAGTCGCTGACGATGGCCCGCGTCGACCAGGCCTTCCTGCGCCCGGCGCACTTCGTCGATGGCCAGGCCTCGATCACCGAGGTCGCGCGGGTCTTCCAGGCGCAGCGCACCACCAACGTGCTGGTCGACGACCGCGCGAGCGATCCGCCGCGCCTGGGCATCTTCACCGTCACCAGCCTGCCGCGGGCCATCCTGCACGGCACGCCGCTGGAGCGGCTGCCGGTGCGCGAGCTCGCCAGCTTCGACCTGATCACGGTGCGCCCGGACATGCCGCTGTTCGATGCGCTGGCGCTGATGATCCGCCACCGCATCCACCGCCTGGTGGTGGCCGAGGGCGAGGGCCCGGCGCGGCGCATCGTCGGCTTCCTGCAGCAGCTCGACCTGCTGAGCTACCTCTCCAACCACTCCTACCTGATCACGCTGCAGATCCTGCAGGCCGAGAGCCTCGAGGCGCTCACGCAGCCCGCCGGCCAGATCACGCGGCTGATCGGGGTGCTGCACCGCAGCGGCACCCGCGTGGGCATGATCGCGCGGCTGGTGCAGGAGATCAACGCGACGCTGTTCGAGCGCGCCTGGCAGCTGATCGCGCCGCCGGAGCTGGTCGCCCACAGCTGCCTGTTCGTCATGGGCAGCGAGGGCCGCGGCGAGCAGCTGCTCAAGACCGACCAGGACAACGGCCTGGTGCTGCGCCAGGGCTGGACGCCGCCGCCGGGGCTGGACCTGCAGGCGGTGTGCGACCGCTTCTCGGCCGCGCTGGCCGACTTCGGCTACCCGCCCTGCGCCGGCGGCATCATGGTGAGCAACCCGGCCTGGCGCCATGACGAGCGGGCCTTCGCGCGTCGGGTGCGCCACTGGCTGCTCGAGCCCACGCCCGACCACCTGATGGCGCTGGCGATCTTTCTCGACGCCCATCCGGTCTGCGGCGACGCCACGCTGCTGCACGGCCTGCGCGAGCAGGTCTGGACCTTCGCCAGCGACCACGCCGGGGTGCTGGCGCGCTTTGCCGGCGCGGTCGATGCGTTCGCGCAGCACGGCAGCGGCTGGTGGAGCCGCATCCTCGGCCTGGGCGAGGGCGCGCGCGACCAGCTCGACCTGAAGAAGGCCGGCATCTTCCCCCTGGTGCACGGCGTGCGCAGCCTGGCCTTCGAGCACCGCCTGACCGAGACCGGCACGGTGGCGCGCATCGAGGCGCTGATGGCGCGCGGCCACCTCGAGCCGCGGCTGGGCACCGAGCTGATCGAGAGCCTGCATTTCTTCATGGGCCTGAAGCTCCAGGCCGGGCTGCAGGAGATCGAGAAGGGCCGGCCCGCCACCTCCGGCATCACGGTGGAGCGGCTCAGCAGCCTCGACCGCGATCTGCTGAAGGACACGCTGGCGGTGGTGCGGCGCTTCCGCGCCCACCTGCACCACCATTTCCGCCTGGACATGCTCTGACCGGAGCCGCCCGATGCTGCCCGACCTGCTCACCCGTGGCTGGCGCACGCTCTCGCACGAGTGGCGGCGCCGGCAGCTCGCCGACCCGAGCCTGCGCTTCCTGTTCGAGCCACCGCCCGAGAACGAATGGGTCTCGCTCGACTGCGAGACCACCGGCCTGGACCGGCGCCGCGACGAGATCATCTCGATCGGTGCGGTGCGCATCGTGGGCGACCGCATCCTCACCAGCGAGGCGCTGTCGCTGCTGGTGCGCCCGAGCCGCGCCATCTCGGCCGACAGCGTGAAGGTGCACCGGCTGCGCGAGCGCGATGTCGCGCAGGGGCTGGAGCCGCAGGAGGCGCTGCGCCGGCTGCTGCACTTCGTGGGCGCCCGCCCGCTGGTGGGCTACTACCTCGAGTTCGACCTGGCGATGCTCGACCGGGTGGCGCTGCCGATGCTGGGCGTGCGGCTGCCGCAGCGCCGCATCGAGGTCTCGGGGCTCTACTACGACCACAAGTTCCGCCAGCTGCACGGCCACGAGCAGGACCGCAACATCGACCTGCGCTTCGCCACGCTGATGGCCGACCTGGACCTGCCGCGGCGCGAGGCGCACGACGCGCTCAACGACGCGGTGATGGCCGCGCTGGCCTTCGTCAAGCTGCGCCACCTGGTGGGTCTCAGTCCGGCTTGATCCTGGCGCGGGCGATCACCGGCTTCCAGCGCTTCTGCTCGGCCTCGATGAACCTGGCGTAGTCGGCCGGCGTGCCGCCGACGGCGATCGCCGCGTCGTGGCCCAGGCGCTCCAGCGTCGCGGGCTCGCGCACCGCCTTCGCGGCGGCCGCGGCCAGGCGCTCGAGGGCGGGCTGCGGCAGGTTGCTCGGCACGTTCAGGCCATACCACTGCGTCATCTCGAAGCCGGGGAAGCCCTGCTCGGCCACCGTCGGCACATCGGGCAGCTGGCTGATGCGCTGGGTGGTGCCGGTGGCGATGCAGCGCAGCTTGCCGGCGCGGATGAACTGCAGCACCGCCGCCGCGCCGATCGAGGCGGCATCGAGCCGGCCCGCCATCAGGTCGGTCAGCATCGGGCCGGTGCCGCGGTAGGGCACATGGGTGATGAAGGTGTTGGAGGCCATCTTCAGGTACTCCATCGCCAGGTGGCCGG
>JAUPTP010000188.1 GCA_030918015.1 Pseudomonadota bacterium | reverse complement strand
TGACCGGTGTCTTCATGAACATCGGAAAACGCACCGAGAACTGGTCCTCGCAGAAGGCGGCGATCTCGGCGTTCGAGCCCGGCTCCTGGCCGGCGAAGTCGTTCGACGGGAAACCCAGCACCACCAGACCCGCCTCGCGGTGCTGCTCGTACAGCGCCTCCAGGCCGCGGTACTGCGAGGTGAAGCCGCACTGGCTGGCGGTGTTGACCACCAGCACCACCCGGCCGGCGTACTGGCACAGCGACTGCGGCCGCTCGTCCTGCAGCCGCGGCACCGTGCGGTCGAGCAAGGCGGGACAGGCCGCGGTGCCGGAGGGCGTGACCGCGGCGGGCGTGGCGGCCTGCGCCGGCGCCATGCCGATGAACAGTGCGCACAGCGCCGCGAGAAGGGTTGCCTTGAACATGATTTGTCTTGGGCAAACAGTGGATGTGGTTCTAATATTAGGCATGACAGACAAAAACCACAATGTTTGTCCAGGACAATTTATCGACGAAAACGCGACATCGCCAGACCGGCGCCACGGCCGGCGATGTGCGGCACACTCGGAGCCCCCTGATGACCCCCCGGGCACCCACCGCACCGACCATGTTCACGATCGCCGCCGTCGAACGCGACACCCGCCTTGGCAAGGACACGCTGCGCGTCTGGGAGCGCCGCTACGGTTTTCCCCGCCCCTTGCGCGATGACAACGGCGAGCGCCTGTACCCGCCCGAGCAGGTCGAGCAGCTGCGCCACATCCGCCGGCTGATCGACGCGGGATGGCGTCCCGGGCGCATCGTCGGCCTGCCGCTGGAAGAGCTGCTGCGCGTCGGCCAGACCGCCGACCAGGAGGGCGCGCCGCGCACGGAGCCCACGCTGGCGGCCGAACCGCAGGCGCTGTACGCCCTGGTCCGCGCGCACGATGTCGTCGCGCTGCGGCGCGCGCTCATGCAGATGCTGCTGCGCCGGGGGCTGGCGCACTTCATCTCCGGCGTGGCGCTGCCGCTGCTGGCGGAAATCGGCGAGGCCTGGTCGCGCGGCCAGCTCGAGGTCTTCGAGGAACATCTGTGCAGCGAGGCGATCGAGACGGTGCTGCGCACCGCGATCGCCACCACGCCGGAGATGCGTGCCGACGGCTCGCCGCGTGTGCTGCTGACCACCTTCCCCGGCGAGCTGCACGGCCTGGGCCTGCTGATGGCCGAGGCGCTGTTCACCCTGGAGGGCGCAAGCTGCATGAACCTGGGCTGCCAGACACCCCTGCCCGACATCGTCGCGGCGGCACAAGCCCACCGTGCCGACATCGTCGCGCTGGGTTTCTCGATGGTCAGTCCCTCCGCCGCGTCGCTGGATCATCTGGCCGAACTGCGCCACCGGCTGCCCCCCGACATCGCGCTGTGGGCAGGCACACCGCAGACCGCCATGCTGCGCCGGGGCGTCGAAGGGGTCCGGCTGCTCGCCGAGCTGGCGGACATCCACACCGGCCTGGTCCTCTGGCGAGAACGGGACATGGCCGCGCCTGGCGCCTGATTGCCCGCACCTCAGGGGGGACATTCAAACGATTGCTACGCATGCGTCAAGACCCGTGAATCCGGCTGAATGGAGCGGCCCCTAAGCTGTGCGGCAGTTGACAAGGATCTGCCCGCTGCCGCCATGACCACCCCCGCCAAGACCTCCTCGCGCTACGGCGCCACCGCGATCGCGCTGCACTGGCTGCTGGCCGTGGGCATCGTCGGCGCCTTCGGCGTCGGGGTCTACATGACCGGCCTGCCCTTCTCGCCGACGCGGCTCAAGCTCTACAACTGGCACAAGTGGGCCGGCGTGACCCTCCTGGCGCTGTCGGCCGCGCGGCTGCTGTGGCGGCTGGCGAACCGCCCGCCGGCCTTGCCCGCCTCGATCGAGAAGGCCATGCCGGGCTGGCAGCGCACCGCCTTCCACGGCACGCACCACCTGATGTATGTGCTGTTCTTCGCCGTGCCGCTGACCGGCTGGGCGTACAGCTCGGCGATGGGTTTTCCCATCGTCTGGTTCGGCGTGCTGCCGCTGCCGGACTTCATGCCGGTCGACAAGGCGCTGGCCGAATCGATCAAGCCGCTGCACGAGCTGAGCGCCTTCGGCCTGGCCGGGCTGGTGGTGCTGCATGTGGCCGCCGCGCTCAAGCACCAGCTCATCGACCGCGACCGCCTGCTCGGCCGCATGGGCCTGGGCCCGGCGCCGCGCTGAACCACGCGGCACGCCCTGTCCTCACCCTGATTCCCGGAGTCTTTCCATGACCGTCATCCTGCGCACCGCGGCCCTGGCCGCCGCCTCCTTCGCCGCCCTGGTCGTCGCGCCGACGCCGGCCCTGGCCCAGCAGAAGCTCGACGCCGCCAAGAGCGAGATGCAGTTCGTCAGCAAGCAGATGGGCGTGCCGGTCGAGGGGCGCTTCCGCAAGTTCGACGCGCAGATCGCCTTCGACCCGAAGAAGCCGGAAGCCGGCAAGGTCGCCTTCACCATCGACATGGGCAGCGCCACCCTGGGCGTGCCCGAGACCGATGCCGAGCTGCCCAAGGCGCCGTGGTTCAACGTGCCCAGGTTCCCGCAGGCGACCTTCCAGTCCAGCGCGATCAAGGCCGTCGGCGCCGGCAAGTTCGAGGTGGCGGGCAAGCTCTCCATCAAGGGCAACAGCCGCGACGTGGTCGTGCCGGTCGCGCTGACCCAGACCGGCGGCAGCACCACCGCCACCGGCGCCTTCGCGATCAAGCGCCTCGAATTCAAGATCGGCGAAGGCGACTGGGCCGACACCTCGATGGTCGCCAACGACGTGCAGGTGAAGTTCAAGCTGAACCTGAGCGGCGTGCCGGCGCTGTGATCCACCTTCCTCCCCACTCAACCCCTGACTTTCCCCACGGAGCCCCTGCCATGAAGAAGACCCTGCTCACGCTGACCGCCATCTCTGCCCTGTTCGCCTCGGCCGCCCAGGCCCAGTCGGCCACCTACGCGATCGAGCCGACCCACACCTTCGTGACCTTCGAGATCGACCACTTCGGCACCTCGACCAACCGCGGCCGCTTCGACAAGAAGGAAGGCACGGTCCAGTTCGACCGCGCCGGCAAGACCGGCAAGGTCGACATCACGATCGACGTCGACTCGGTCAACACCGGCACCGGCCCGTTCAACAGCCACCTGAAGAGCGCCGAGATCCTGAACGTCGCCGCCTTCCCGACCGCCCGCTTCGTCAGCGACAAGTTCGTCTTCGACGGCGACAAGGTCAAGGAAGTGACCGGCCAGTTCACGCTGCTGGGCAAGACCCACCCGGTCACGCTGAAGGCGACCAAGTTCAACTGCTACCAGAACCCGATGCTCAAGCGGGAAGTCTGCGGCGGCGACTTCGAGACCACGATCAAGCGCAGCCAGTGGGGCGCCAGCTACGGCCTGAACTACGGCTTCGCCGACGACATGCGCCTGGTGATCCAGGTCGAAGCGGTCAAGCAGTAAGCCTGCGCACACTGAGCCGGCCAACGCTGACGGGCCGGCGACTCGGCAACCCGCCTCGATGGCGGGCAAACGCCCTTCAGCTGCCGGTACGGTGCAAGAGACCGCGCAGCATGATGCCGGCCTGATGCCATGCACCCCGTGGCTGGCGAGGCAGCAGCCCCACCGCGGCGAGCAGGCCCACCAGCACGGAGGCCAGCGCCCCCACCAGCACGGCCAGCAGAATGGCGGGTGCAGCCAGACCGAAAAGCATGGACTGGGCCAGTTGGGTCAGCCCCCGCTCAAAGCGGGAAGGAGAAGGATTTCGGGCGATCATGCTGCGCGCTCTCCCACCGGATACCGAGGGGTCCAGCGCCCGAAGGCGCCTTGCCACAGCTCAGACAGCCGGCACGAATGGTCTGTTCAAGTGAATTAAATCACGAACTGGACGATTTTGCCGGCGCTGGTTGCGCCAGAAATGGCAATTCAGCGCTTGCGGTCCATGCGCAGCGCGAACGCCAGGCCGCGCGAGGGGCTGTCGATGCGGCCGTGATCGAAGGCTTCCTGCTTGCGGCCCTTGTCGGTCTGGCGCTCCTGCACCGGCAGGCGACGCGGGGCTTGATGGTCGATGGTGCGAAGGAAATGCTTCATGGCGGTGGGACGGTGCTTGTGATCGCTGTCGGAGCCCTCACAACGGAAGCAGGACGAGCTGCGATGACGCCGGCATCGACCGGCTTCAGACTTCCTAAACAATCCGGAAACACGCGCCCCGCCATGAAGATGAACCGACTCCTCGCCCCGCTGCAGATCGGCGATCTGCATCTGCCCAACCGCATCGTGATGGCGCCGCTGACGCGCTCGCGCGCCACGGGCGGCGGCCGCGTGCCCAATGCGCTGATGGCCCGCTATTACGCGCAGCGCGCCAGCCACGGCCTGATTCTCAGCGAAGCCACCGCGGTGACCCCGCAGGGCGTGGGCTACGCGGACACGCCGGGCCTGTGGAGCGCGGAGCAGGTGGCAGGCTGGCGGGGCGTGACCGAGGCGGTGCACGCCGCCGGCGGGCGCATCGTGGCGCAGCTGTGGCATGTGGGGCGCATCTCCGACCCCGTCTTCCTGGGCGGCGAGCGCCCGGTGGCTCCCAGCGAGGTGACGCCCGCCGGCCATGTCAGCCTGGTGCGACCGCAGCGCCCCTACGTGACGCCACGCGCGCTGCGCACCGACGAGGTGGCCGGCGTGGTGGCGGCCTACCGGGCGGGGGCGGAAAACGCGCGCCTGGCCGGCTTCGACGGCGTCGAGATCCATGCGGCCAATGGCTACCTGATCGACCAGTTCCTGCAGGACCGCACCAACCAGCGCACCGACGCGTACGGCGGATCGATCGAGAACCGCGCCCGGCTGCTGCTGGAGATCGTGGATGCGGCGATCGAGGTCTGGGGCGCAGGGCGGGTGGGCGTGCACCTGGCTCCGCGGGGCGACGCGCATGACATGGGCGACTCGGACCCGCGTGCGCTGTTCACCCGGGTGGCTCGCGAGCTGGGCCGCCGGAAGGTCGCCTTCCTGTGCCTGCGCGAGCATCAGGGCGAGGGTCGGCTGCTGCCGGCGATCCGGGAGGCCTTCGGGGGCGTCGTGATCGCCAACGAAGGCCTGGATCCGGCCAGCGGCGAGGCGCTGCTGGCGCGAGGCGAAGCGGACGCGGTGGCCTACGGCAAGCTGGCCATCGCCAACCCGGATCTGGTGGAGCGCATCCGCCGCGGTGCGCCCCTGAACGCGCCCGATGCGTCGACCTTCTACGGCCAGGGCGAGGCCGGCTACACCGACTACCCCACCCTGGACGGCGGCACTCAGGCCTGATCAGGCCGCCGGCGTAACGCCGGCGTGCGCCGCCTGCTGGTCGGCGTGGTAGCTCGAGCGCACCATCGCACCCACGGCGGCGTGCGTGAAGCCCATCCTGTAGGCCTCGGCCTCGAACATCTTGAAGGTGTCCGGGTGCACGTAGCGGCGCACCGGCAGGTGGTGGCCCGAGGGCGCCAGGTACTGGCCGATGGTCAGCATGTCGATGTCGTGCGCGCGCATGTCGCGCATGACCTCGAGGATCTCCTCGTCGGTCTCGCCCAGGCCGACCATCAGGCCGCTCTTGGTCGGGACGTGCGGCACCTCTTCCTTGAAGCGCTTGAGCAGCGTCAGGCTGAACTTGTA
>JAUPTP010000187.1 GCA_030918015.1 Pseudomonadota bacterium | reverse complement strand
AGCGCTCCAGCTCGGGAATGCAGGTCTTCGGGTCCACGCCCGGCGACTGCGGCAGCATCGCGGCGCCGATGAAGTGGTCCGGGAACAGCTGGCTGACGCGGTAGCACAGCTCGTTGCAGATCGCGGCCCAGGTGCTCGACGTCTCGAAGTCGCCGATGTGGTGCGCCATGAAGCTGGCGCGCGGGCTGAAGATGGTCAGGTCCGAGCCGCGTTCCTTCATCAGGCGCAGCTGGTTCTTCTCGATGGACTCGCGCAGCTCGTCGTCGCTGATCTTCAGCGCCTTGGGGTCGGGCTTCTGGCTCGGGTCCTTCAGCGCGGCGATCTGCAGGTCGCGCCAGGCGCCCAGCGCGGCCGGCGCGGTGGTGTAGTGGCCGTGGACGTCGATGATCAGGGGTTGGGATTGGCTCATGGGGGGCTCGGTGAAAAGACGAGAAGACGGGTCGGGACGGCGCGGGCGCTGGGCTCAGGCCGGCTCCATGCCCTGGCGACGCTTGGCCGCCACGGCCTCGGTCGAGGTCATGAAGTCGAGCATCGCGCGCACCGCATCCGGCTGCGTGCAGGTGGCGGCGACGCCGGCCGAGAAGACGGTGGTGATCTGGATCGCGTCGGGCAGCGGGCCGACGATGTCGATGCCCTCGACATGGATCAGCTCGCTGAGCTGCTGGAAGCCCAGCTCGACCTCGCCCGCGGCCACCAGCGAGCCCACCGGCGTGCCCGGCGGCGGCGTGACCAGGCGCGCGGCCACCTCGGCGGCGATGCCCCAGCGCTCGAACAGCTTCGCCAGCGCGACACCGCTCGGGCCGGTGGAGTAGCTCACGCTGCGTGCGGCCAGCACGGCGGCTTTGACGCTGTCTTCGCTGGAGAGGTCGGGATGCGCGGCGCCTGAGCGCACCGCCACCGCCACGCCCGAGCGCACCAGGTCCACCCGGCTGCCCGGCTGCACATGGCCGCCGGCGATCAGCTTGTCGATCGCGTCCGAACCCAGGATCACCACGTCGAAGGCTTCGCCGGCGGCGACCCGCCTGGCGGCATCGACGCCGCCCACCGACGCGATCTCGGCCTGGCGGCCGCTGCGGTCCTGCCAGTCGGCGACCAGCTCGGCCAGCAGCTGGCGGGTGGCCATCGAGGAAATGCCCTTCACGGGCAGAGGCAGCGCGCGGGAGTCGGAGGTCATGCGGAATCCTGAGGGAGACTGCGCGCATTCTCGACAGCCGCCGCCATGCCGGCCAGTGTCGGCGGTCACTAGCAGCTATCCGGATTCGGCATGGCTGATCCGGGTTGCCCCGGATGTCCGTCAGCCCGTCACGGTGCTGCGCAGGCGTTCCATGCGCTCTTGCGCGCGCTCGCGGGTGCCGGCGGGCACCTTGCCGGTGATCGCCACCGCGGCCGGCGCGGCCAGCATGCGCCGGGTGCAGTCGCGCACCGTGTCGGCGTCGACCGCCTCCAGCGCCGCCAGCCACTCGGCGCCGCTGCGCACCCGCCCGAGCGCGAACAGGTCGAGCGCGGCCGCCTCCAGCCGGTGCTGCGCGCCCTCGCGCTGGCGCACCGCGCGCACCGCGATCTGGTTGCGCGCGCGCAGCAGGTCGGTCTCGCTCACCCGCTCGGCCTGCGCCTGCAGCAGCGCGACGATCTCGTCCTGGCAGGCCTCGAGGTGCTCGGGCGTGGTCGAGGCCTCCAGCACGAACTGCCCGGCCAGATCCGACTGATCGGTCGAGCAGCCGGCGTAGTAGACCAGCCCCAGGCGCTCGCGCACCCGGTCGAGCAGCGGCGAGCTCATGCCCTCGCCCAGCACCGCCGCGGCCATCACGCCGGTGGCCGCCAGCGGGTCGAGCCGGTCCGGCAGCGGGAAGCCCGCCACCAGATGCGTCTGGCTGGAGCCCGGCTGGCGCCGGCTCTTCACCCCGCCTACCCAGCTCGGCGGCGCCACCCGGTTGGGCGTGCCGGCGGGCATGTCGCCGAAGACCGCCTCGACCTCGCGGGCCAGCGCCTGCAGCTCGACCGGACCGGACACCGCCACGATCAGGTTGCTGCCGGTGTACTGGCGCGCGACATAGCCGATCAGCTCGTCGCGGCTGAAGCGCTCGATGTTGCGCCGCCGCCCGATCACCGGCTGCGCCAGCGCATGCTTGCCGAACGACGCCTCGTCGAAGAGCTTGAAGGCGGTGGACAGCGCGTCGTCCTCGTCCTCGATGAACTCCTGCAGGATCACCTGGCGCTCGCGCTCGAGCTCGACCTCGGGGAAGCTGCCGTGGCGCACGATATCGCCCAGCATGCGCACGAAGCTCAGCGCGTCGCGCGCCAGCCCGCGCATGTGGTAGGCGGTGTGGTCCTTGTCGGTGTGCGCGTTGACCTCGGCGCCGAGCAGCTCGGCCTCGAGGTTGATCTGCTGGCAGTCGCGCGTGGCCGTGCCCTTGAAGGCCATGTGCTCGACGACATGGCTGATGCCGTTGAGCCGCGCGCTCTCGTGGCGGCTGCCGGTGCGCACATAGAGGCTGACGTTCGTGCTGGCCAGGTGCGGCGGGCGGATCGCCAGCACCTGCACGCCGTTGGGCAGGACCAGGACCTCGGTGTCGTCGTCGCCGCAGGCCGGCCGGGGGAGAGAATGGGTCATGCCGGCATTGTGCCGGCAGGCGGGGGCATCATGAGCCCATGAACATGGACCTGCCTGAATTCTGGAGTTTCAATCGCCGCCATGATGCGGGCGCGATCACCACCCGCACCCTGATCTGGTCTGGCCCCCATGCCTGGCCGGGGTACGGCAGCACAGACCCGGATGTGCCGGCCTGCGGCGGCGTGTACCTGACGACCTTCGCGCACGAGGATGGGTTCATCCTGCGTTCGGCCGGCGTGTCAAAGGCCATCCGCCGCCGACTGCGTCAGCACGAGTACGAGTTCCTGATGGGCCGCTATACGGTGCTGGACCCCCAGGCCGCTCACCGGGGCGTGCGTCGCGAGCTCTGGCATGGCTGGGGGGGCTATGCCCGCAGCCACCCCGAGCAGCGGGAGCGGCATCTGCCGCAGATCCAGCAGTGGGCCCGCGCCGAGATGGCGGCCTGCCGGCTGTTCGTGGGCCAGCGGCTGGTCGGGGACGAGCAGGACATGGAGGCGCGCCTGCGCGAGCGCGTCGAGTTCGCGATCATCCATGCGGCCTATGCCTCGCGGCAGCCCTGGGGCGATCTGGTCGATGGCGGCATGCGCCTGAGTGGGTCGGTTTACCGATGAGATGCCGATCCGGTTGCTCAACTCGTGCCCGGTGCACCTGCACGGCTTGCCGCCTGAAATGGAAATATGAGATGCTTTCCGCATGCGGATCGTCACCTGGAACTGCGGCGGCGCACTGCGTCGCAAGCGTGCGGCCTTGGCGGCGCTGGATGCCGATGTGCTGGTGATCCAGGAATGCGAAAACCCGGCGGTCAGCACGGATCGCGACTATCGCGACTGGGCGGACCGGCATGCGGGACTCTGGACCGGGCAGAGCCGGCACAAGGGGCTGGCGGTCTGGACCAAGCCCTCTCCCTCCGATGCCTATGGCTACATCGGACAGCTCTGGCAATGGCTGCGGCGGTATCCGGACTTCCTTGCGCAGGAGCGCGCGTTGCTGCTCGGTGATCTCAACAGCAATGCGATCTGGGATCGACAGCATCGTGGCTGCAGCCACAGCGATGTGGTGCGCATGCTGCAGGCCTGGGGTCTGCACAGCCTCTATCACCGCAATCAAGGCGAATCCCATGGCCAGGAGCGCACACCGACCTTCTTTCTGCACCGCAATCCGGCCAGGCCATATCACATCGACTACGCTTTCCTGTCCGCCAGCCTGCTGGAAGGCGCCCGCATCGAGATCGGCCCGCCGACCGACTGGCTGGCCCTCAGCGACCACATGCCGGTGGTGGTCGCTCTGGCGGGTTCACGCTGATTCCACCTCCAGCGTGCAGTCGCAGCCGATGCCCGCGGCGATCAGGCGGCGGGCGCTGCGGCGCAGCAGGGGGCCGGCCGGACGCAGCCAGGCGGGCAGCGGCGCGTGCCGGCCGGTGAGCAGGCCGCAGACATAGCGCGCGGCACCTTCGTCCCATTCGAGCATGCGGCAGGCGCCGTCGCGGCGCTGGCTGGCGAGCATGCCCACCGGACACGGCTCGGCCAGGCAGCACACGCCGCAGCCGTTGCAGGGCTGGCCGGGCGCGGGCTGGCGCGGGGCGTCGGGGTGGATCTGGATGACGCGGCGGTCGGGGGCGGTGGCGGGCATCGCGCCAGTGCAGCACGGGCCCGGCGGCCGCGATGGGGCGAAAAACGCTCGCCCCGCCGCCTCAGCTCATCAGGCCGAAGAGCAGCGTGCAGGCCAGGGCCAGCAGATGCAGCGCCATCACCGAGCCCCTGAACGCGAGCAGATCGTGCAGGCGCTGCGTGGCGTGCGGCCGCCGGCGGGTGTTTCGCGGGCGAGCAGAGGGCAAGGCGGACATCGAGACTCCAGGGCAGGCTGAGCGATGTCCGCACGATCCGGCACGGCGATGACGCGCGCATGAAGGCCGCGCGTCGGCGCCGTGACATGTCGGCCGCGCGGTTCAGGCCTGCTGGGCCAGGGCGCCGCGGCGGATCTGGTCGCGCTCGAGCGACTCGAACAGCGCCTTGAAGTTGCCCTCGCCGAAGCCCTGGTCGGCGCGTCGCTCGATGAACTCGAAGAAGACGGGGCCCAGCAGCGGCTGGCTGAAGATCTGCAGCAGCAGGCGCGGCTCGCCGCCCTCGGTCGAGCCGTCGAGCAGGATGCCGCGCGCCTGCAGCTCGCCCGCGGGCAGGCCGTGGCCGGGCAGGCGCTCGGCCAGCATCTCGTAGTAGACGTCGTTGGGGGCGCTCATCAGCGGCACGCCGGCCATCTGCAGCGCGTCCACCGTGGCCATCAGGTCGTCGCTCAGCAGCGCCACATGCTGGATGCCCTCGCCGTTGAACTGCATCAGGAACTCCTCGATCTGGCCGCCGCCCTGGCGCGCCTCCTCGTTGAGCGGGATGCGGATCAGGCCGTCGGGCGCGGTCATCGCCCGGCTGGTCAGGCCGGTGTGCGCGCCCTGGATGTCGAAGTAGCGCAGCTCGCGGAAGCCGAACAGGTGCTCGTAGAAATGCGCCCAGTAGGCCATGCGGCCGCGGTAGACGTTGTGCGTCAGGTGGTCGATCAGGCGCAGGCCGTGGCCGACCGGGCGGCGGTGCGCGGTGTCCTCGAACTCGGGCAGGAACTCGAAGTCGATGTCGTAGATGGAGCGGCCGTCCTCGAAGCGGTCGATCAGGTAGAGCGGCGCGCCGCCGATGCCCTTGATGGCGGGCAGGCGCAGCTCCATCGGGCCGGTGGGGATCTCCAGCGGCTGCGCGCCCAGGGCCAGCGCGCGGGCATAGGCGCGGTGCGCGTCCTTCACCCGGAAGGCCAGGCCGCAGGCGCTGGGCCCGTGCTCGGCGGCGAAGTAGGCCGCCAGGCTTCCAGGCTCGCGGTTGACGATGAAGTTGATCTCGCCCTGGCGGTAGAGGACGACGTCCTTCGAGCGATGTCGGGCGACGAGCGAGAAGCCCATTCGCTCGAACAGCGGCTCCAGCACGCCGGCCACCGGCGCGGCGAACTCGACGAACTCGAAGCCCATCAGGCCCATCGGGTTG
>JAUPTP010000186.1 GCA_030918015.1 Pseudomonadota bacterium | reverse complement strand
ACCAGGATCTGGTTCCAGGGCAGGAACTCGCGGATCACCGAGCCGATGATGGGCGTGCGGCCCATGCCGCCGCCGACCAGCACCTTGAAGCCGATCTCGCCGGCCTCGTTCTTGACCAGCTGCAGGCCCACGTCATGCCAGCCGATCGCGGCGCGGTCCTCGGCGGCGCCGGAGATGGCGATCTTGAACTTGCGCGGCAGGAAGGCGAACTCGGGGTGCAGCGTGCTCCACTGGCGCAGCACCTCGGCGTAGGGGCGCGGATCGACCAGCTCGTCGACCGCCACGCCGGCCAGGCCGTCGGTGGTGATGTTGCGGATGCAGTTGCCGCTGGTCTGGATGCCGTGCATGTCGACCGCCGCCAGCTTGTCCATCACGTCGGCGGCCTGGGTCAGCGGGATCCAGTTGTACTGGACGTTCTGGCGGGTGGTGAAGTGGGCGTAGCCGCGGTCGTGCACGCGGGCGATGTCGGCCAGCGCGCGCACCTGGGCGCTGGAGATCGCGCCGTAGGGCACCGCCACGCGCAGCATCGGCGCGTGACGCTGGATGTACCAGCCGTTCTGCAGCCGCAGCGCGCGGAAATCGTCGTCAGGCAGCTGGCCGGCGAAGTGGCGGTCGAGCTGGTCGCGGAACTGGGCCGCCCGGGCGCGGACGAACTGGCGGTCGAAGTCGGTGTACTGGTACATGGTGGCTCTGGAGGCTCGGCTCGGTGATCCCGGACTCGGGGAGAACTCAGTGGAACGCCCGGTAGAGGTTGTAGATGCTGATGAGGGAGATGACGGTGCCGACCAGGGCCAGCAGCGCCTTCGTGTTCAGATGGCGGGTCAGCAGCGCGGCCAGCGGGGCTGCGAACAGGCCGCCGATCACCAGCCCGGCCACCGTCGGCCACGGGCTCTCGCCGACCAGCATCGCGAAGACGCCGGCGCTGACGAAGGTCAGGAAGAATTCGGCCAGGTTGACCGAGCCGATGGTGGTGCGCGGGTCGGCGCCGGTGCCCACCAGCGTGGTGGTCACCACCGGGCCCCAGCCGCCGCCGCCCACCGCATCGACGAAGCCGCCCACCAGCCCGAGCTTGGCGACATGGCGCGGCTCCTCGTGGCGGCGCTGGATGGTGCGGAAGATCTTGCTGATGACATACAGCCCCATCAGCAGCAGATAGATCGAGATGATCGGCTTGATGGTGGCCGCGTCGATGCTGGAGACCACCCAGGCGCCGGAGACCGCGCCGATCATGCCCGGCACCAGCAGCCGCAGGAACAGGCTCTTGTTGACGTTGCCGAGCTTGATGTGGGAGATGCCCGACACCCCGGTGGTGAAGACCTCGGCGATGTGCACCGCCGCGCTGGCCACGGCCGGGCTGGATCCGGTGGCCAGCAGGAAGCTGGTGGAGGTGATGCCGTAGGCCATGCCGAGTGCGCCGTCGACCGTCTGCGCCAGCAGGCCGACCGCCACCGCGCTCCAGAAGGCGCGGCTCTCGAGCGTCTCGGCGATGATCTGGAAGCCGGTGTGGCCATCGGGCTGGTTGAACAGCCGCGTGCCCAGGAAGACCGTCACGCCCATCAGCAGGAAGACCACCGACCACATCGCGAAACGCAGGACCGGATGGTCGCCCGAATGCGTCACCGCATTCTCGAGCGGCGGCAGGCCGAGCTGCTGGTGCTCGGCGTTGACAGGGCTGTCGGTGAGGTCGAGGTCGCGGATCTTCATACAGGGGGCGCATGCTATCCGGCCCCTTTATGGCACCAAACGACAAAAAAGTTGATAGCTTATGTCGGCTGGTTATTTGTGGGCAGTGCCGACCGGGCGGAACGGCTCGCCGCCGATGCGGCTGCCGGCCGACAGGCCCTTCTTCGCGAACCAGCCCTGGTTCATCTCGAGCACGAAGCGCACCGGCTTCCTCGAGCAGTGCGAGTCCTCGGTCTGCGGCTTCATGTCCTCGATGTTGACGATGCGGCCCTCGTCGTCGAGGAAGGCCGCCGACAGCGGGATGAGCGTGTTGCGCATCCAGAAGCACTGCACGCCGGGCTCCTCGAACACGAAGAGCATGCCGTCGCCGGCGGCCATGCTCGGGCGGTGCATCAGGCCGATCTGGCGCTGCAGGTCGGTGCGGGCCACTTCGGCACGGATCTGGTGCATGCCGGCGGTGAGCGTGGTCGTGGGCAGTTGCTGCGGACCGCTCTGGGCCCAGGCCGTTCCCGTGATCAGCAGGCCGGCCATCGCCTGCAGCAGGCGATGGCGCATCCCGCGGGCCGGATGCCGATCTTTCGTGGTGGATTTCCCACAATGGTGCAGGGGGGCGAGCCTCGGCAACTGGGGGCGTACGGGTTCAACCGGATCGAACTTGATGTGGATCATGTTTTGAGGGGGGCTGCCCTCGAAGAATAGCGCATGCGTGGCGGCCGTCCGGCCGTCCCATGCCCCCCCGATGCCCTCCACCACCTCCCCCACCGCCCGTGTCGATGATGCATTGACGCCGTCTTCGGCTGCGTCCGGCGCGGACGCGCCGGTGGTGCCGGGCCAGTTCAGCGGCGATCCGGTGCTGAGCGCGACGCAGGCCGCGGCGGTCGATGACCGGCGCCAGCAGTCGGCCTTCACCCAGTGGATCGACGACGGGCAGGGCGGCGAGCTGGGCCAGTCGCGCCTGCTGATCGGCGGCATGTACTGCGCGGCCTGCGCCGGCCAGATCGAGGCGGCCCTGCTGCGCATCGAGGGCGTGAGCCGGGCCGATGTCAGCGGTGCGGCCCAGCGCGCCGTCGTCGTGTGGGACCCGCGGCGCACGCGCGTCTCGAGCCTGATCGAGGCGGTGCGCGCGATCGGCTATGGCGCCTTCCCCGACACCGGCGCGCAGGCCGTCGCCCAGGCCTCGCAGGCCTCGCGCCAGTCGATCTGGCGCCTGTTCGTCGCCTCCTTCTGCATGATGCAGGTGATGATGTATGCGACGCCGTCCTATGTGGCGGGCGCCGGCGACATCACGCCCGACATGCTGCGGCTGCTGAACTGGGCGAGCTGGGTGCTGAGCATCCCGGTGATGATCTTCGCCGCCGGCCCCTTCTTCCGCGGCGCCTGGGCCGGGCTGCGCGCGCGGCGCATCTCGATGGACCTGCCGATCGCGCTGGGCGTGGCGGTCACCTTCGTGGCCAGCTCCGTGGCCACCTTCCATCCGGACGGGGCGATCGGCTCGGAGGTCTATTTCGATTCGCTGACGATGTTCGTCAGCTTCCTGTTCGCCGCGCGCACCCTGGAGGCGCGGGCGCGCCAGCGCGCGGCCCGGTCGCTCGACGCGGTGATGCGCCGGCTGCCCGATGCGGTCGAGCGGCTCGATGCGCAGGGCCGCGGCGAGCTGGTGCCGGCCTCGATGCTGACTGTCGGTGACCGGGTGCGGGTGCATGCCGGTCAGGCCTTTGCCGCCGATGGCCGCCTGCTCGAGGGCCGCACCCAGGTCGACGAGGCCATGCTGACCGGCGAGTCCCGCCCGGTCGACCGCGCCACGGGCGAGGAGGTCTCGGCCGGCTGCCTGAACCTGGGCGCGCCGGTGGTGATGGAGGTGCTGCAGCTCGGCGCGCAGACCCGCTACCAGCGCATCGTCGCGCTCGTGGAGCGGGCGCTGACCGAGCGGCCCGCCTTCATCCTGGCCACCGACCGGCTGGCCGGTCCGTTCCTGATCGGCGTGCTGGTGCTGGCCGCGCTGGCCTGGGGCGCGTGGATGGTGATCGATCCGTCGCGCGCGCTGTGGGTGGCGGTGGCGGTGCTGGTGGTGACCTGCCCGTGCGCGCTGTCGCTGGGCGCGCCGGTGGCGCTGCTGGCCACCGCCGGCGAGCTCGCCCGCCGGGGCGTCGTGGTGCAGCGCCTGGATGCGCTGGAGGTGCTGACCCGCGTCGGCGATGTCGTGTTCGACAAGACCGGCACCGTCACCGAGGACCGCCTGGCGCTGGCCGCGACGGTCGAGATGCAGCCGACCGCGCCGGTCTGCGCCGGCCTGCCGGCCGGGCTGCTGCGGGATGTGGCCCGCCAGCTGGCAGAGCGTTCCTCGCATCCGCTGTCTCGTGCGCTGGTGCAGGCGCTGCCGCCGGCCGACTGGTCGGCCGAGCCGGCCGATCTGCTCGAGCAGGCAGGGCAGGGCGTGCAGGCGAGCGTGCGCATCGCGGCCTGCAGCCTCGAGGCCCGGCTGGGCTCGGGCGCCTGGTGCGCCGCGGCCGACATGGCGGCCACTGTCGCCCGCCCTCAGGTCTGGCTGGCGGTGCGCGACGGCGCGGACGCCGCCGCCGCCTGGCAGCCGGTGCTGCGTTTCGAATTCGACGAGGTGCTGCGCTCCGATGCGGCCCGCGGCACCGCCCGGCTGGCCGCGGCCGGCCTGAAGCTCCACTTGCTTTCGGGCGACCAGCCCGGCAGCGTCGCGGCGATGGCCGCCCGGCTGGGCATCGACGACCTCCGCGCCCAGTGCACGCCCCAGGACAAGCTGAGCGCCGTCGAGGCCCTGCAGCGGCAGGGGCGGGTCGTGGCGATGGTGGGCGACGGCATCAACGACGCGCCGGTGCTGGCGCGTGCCGATGTCTCGATCGCCATGGGCACGGCCGCGGCCCTGGCCCAGGCGCGGGCCGACGTGATCGTGCTGTCGGACCGCATCGAGGACCTGCCGCTGCTGTTCGACACCGCCCGGCGCACGCTGGCGATCGTGCGGCAGAACCTGCGCTGGGCGCTGGCCTACAACGCCGTGTCGGTGCCGCTGGCGCTGGCGGGCTGGCTGCCGCCCTGGCTGGCCGGCATCGGCATGGCGGCCAGCTCGCTGGTGGTGGTGGTCAATGCGCTGCGTCTGACCCGCCGCCGCGCCTGGGGATCGGGAGGGCGATGACCGCATGGACATCCTTTTCCTGCTGATCCCCCTGTCGATCGTGCTGGTCTTCCTGATCATCGTGGTCTTCGCCTGGGCCCTCAAGAGCGGCCAGTTCGACGACATCGAGCGAGAGGGCGAACGCATGCTGCGAACGGACCCGGACGAGCTTGATTCGAGTCAACCCCGTCGCTGACAGGGTGCCAAAGAATCCCGGTCCGGGATCGAGAGAGTTTCCAAGGAGAGCAACCAATGGCAATCAACACACAGACGGCTGGCCCCGTCTACAGCGATGCGGTGGTACGGCAGTTTGCCGTCGCCGCCGTGCTGTGGGGCATCGTGGGCATGTTCGTCGGGGTCACCGTCGCGGCCCAGCTGGCATTTCCCGAGCTGACCAACGGCATTTCCTGGCTGAGCTACGGCCGGCTGCGACCGCTGCACACCAATGCGGTCATCTTCGCCTTCGGCGGCTGCGCGCTCTTCGCGACCAGCTACCACGTGGTGCAGCGCACCTGCCAGACCCGCCTGTTCGCACCGGCCCTGGCGCAGTTCACCTTCTGGGGCTGGCAGCTCGTCATCCTGCTGGCGGCCATCACGCTGCCGATGGGCTTCACCTCGGGCAAGGAATACGCCGAACTCGAATGGCCGATCGACATCCTGATCGCCGTCGTGTGGGTGTCCTATGCCATCGTGTTCTTCGGCACGGTCGGCATCCGCAAGGTCAGCCACATCTATGTGGGCAACTGGTTCTTCGGCGCCTTCATCCTGGCCGTGGCGCTGCTGCACATCGTCAACTCGGCGGCCATTC
>JAUPTP010000185.1 GCA_030918015.1 Pseudomonadota bacterium | reverse complement strand
AACGCCCAGCTGGCCGCCGCCCAGCAGACCATCCTGGTGATGGTCGACACCGCGGTCAAGAGCACGCCCGAGGCCGGCGCCGGCCGCACCTCCAGCGAGCTGGTGTGCTCCACCGTGAGTGCGGCCAGCCAGGCGCTCGAGGATCTGCAGCGCGCCGCCCGGGATGCCGTCCATCGCACCGGCGCACAGGTCGATGCGCTGGTCCACCCTGCAGGCCGGGCCGAACCGGCGGATGCACATCAGGACTGACGCAGGTCAATCCCGTCGGCTCCGGTCCGCCGGATGATCTCCGGCGTCGGCCATTGAACTTTCCGGGGCGGATCGCCTCCATGTGAAGGCATGCTTCTCCGGAACGTGCGACTGGTTGTCTCCTCGGTACCCGCGCCTTCCGGCGTCCAGGTATCTTCATTCCCGGTGGACTCTGCCCACCGGGTTTTTTTTGTCCACGCCGTTCAGGCGTTCTCGCGCGTGCGGCTGCGGGTCATGCCGCGTGGCATCTCGCCGGCCACGTAGACCAGCTGTGTGCTCAGCCGCACCCGCCGGCCCGCCTCGCGGGTGATCATGCCGGTGCGGCGCATGCTCGAGATGACGCGCGACACCGTCTCGGGCGCGATGTCGGTGAGCGCGGCCATGTCGCTCAGGCGCGGCAGCTCGCAGCTCATGCGGTCGTCTTCCGGGCTGACCGGCTGCTGCGTCGAGCGCAGCAACCCATAGGTGGCCCGGCCCGCCAGAAGCAGCAGCAAGGCCCGGATGCGCTCCGGTGCCGGTCCGTAGCGCAGCCGCCCCAGCTGGGCCGCATGCTCCTGGCGCACGATGAGGCGGTTGACCAGCAGTTCTCGCCACGCCGAGTCCGGCATCGGTCCGAGCGGCGCAATGATCGTCTCGATGATCGCCCGGCCGAAGGTCGACTGCGGACGGCCATGCAGCTGCTCCAGCCCGAGCAGATCCCCGGGCAGCGCGAGCAGCACGGTGCTGTCATCGGCCGTCGGATGATCCAGCCTCACCGCGCCATCGACGATCAGGAACGGCGTGACGAAGCGCCCGGGCCGGAAGATGAGGGCGCCGCGCGCATGGCGCTCGTGCGCGGGCGAGACCGCTTCGTGCAGCGCGCCCTCACCTGCGGGCGCAGGGGCCAAATCCAGAGCATCGATCAGGTTCATCGTCGACTAGCGGAAATACCCTAAGTCGACGATTCTAACTTCTGGAGATCAGGGACTTCCCTGAATCCGGCCGGGCTCGGGCGGATGTCACGCCGAAGGGCGACCGATCCGGCATGACGCCTCACCGCCGGTCATCCACCGACGGCCAGAAATACCAATTAGGGTTTCCAACCTAATGATGTTGCACCGCAGCATCATCGCTTGCAATCGTCGGGACGACACCTATACTTCGAATCATGCTGCAGCGCAGCAAAAGGGATGCCGATCCTGGCGCCCTTCGGTCATTGCACGACTTACCACGACCAAGGAATCGCTCATCATGATCAACACCGAACAGTTCACCGCCGCAGGCAAGGCCAATCTGGACGCCGCCGTCGAAATCGGCCAGAAGGCCTTCGGTGGCATCGAGAAGCTGGTCGAACTGAACCTGCAGGTCACCCGCGCCGCGCTCGACGAATCGGCTGCCCACGCCAAGGCGCTGCTGGCCGTCAAGGATCCGCAGGAACTGCTGACGCTGCAATCGGGCGCCCTGCAGCCGGCCGCCGAGAAGGCCACCGCCTACGGCCGCCAGGTCTATGAAATCGCCACCAGCACCCAGGCCGACATCTCCAAGCTGATCGAAGCCCAAGTGGCCGCCGCTCAGGAAAAGATGCAAGGCTTCGTCGAGACCGCGCTGAAGAACGCCCCGGCCGGCAGCGAGAACGCCGTCGCGATGATGAAGCAGGCCATGAGCGCCACCACCGCTGCTGTCGAAAGCGCCCAGAAGGCGGCCAAGCAGGCAGTCACCACCGCGGAAGCCAACATCCAGTCGATCACCAAGGCCTCCAAGGCCGCCTGATTTCACGGTTGTCTCCTCGGTACCTTCGCACAGGATGTGACCTGTCAGGTGCCTTGACCCGGCGTGTGTGGACCCGCCGGGTCTTTTCTTTTATCGCCCTGGCAGGCGCCTGCCGACCAGACCTGCCGACCCGATGCCCAGCAGCATCGCCGCGGCCGCACCGAAGAAGATGCCGCCATCGAAGCCCCGGTCGAGCAGCAGCCCGAAGACCGGCGCGGCCAGCGCGAAGCCGGTGTCCAGCCCCGAATAGACGGTTCCGTAGACCCGACCCGTGGCGCCGGGCGGTGCGGCGCGCTTGATCAGCATGTCGCGCGAGGGGCCGGCCAGCCCGGTGCCCACACCCGCCAGCGCCACCACCGCGGCCGCGCCCCAGCCTGGCAGCCAGCCGGTGCCCGCCAGCAGCAGCAGCACGCCGGCCAGCGCCATCGCGGCGGCAATCGTGCGCTCCAGGCGCGCCACCCTCGCCACCAGGAAGCCGCCCGCCACCATGCCGGCCGCCCCGCACAGCATGTAGCCGGTGACGACGAAGGCCGTGATCGACTCCGGCAGACCGTACAGGTGCTGGAGCGCCGGGCTGGCGAAGCTCTGCACCGCACTGAGCGCGGCGGTCGTCCAGAAGAAGAACGAGAAGCACAGCCAGACGGTGGGCAGCTTCAGGAAGGCCATCGGATGCTCGTCGGTCGACGCGCCGGCCGCACGAGGGGCCGCGCCCTGTGCCGGCATCCGGTCATCGAGATCGCGGCGACGCCACCACAGCACGAGCAGCACGAGCAGCGCCACGCCCGCGGAGCCCAGATAGGCCGTGCGCCAGCTGCCGGTCTGCCCGCTCAGGCCGATCAGGAAGACCGGTGCCAGCGCCCAGCCCAGGTTGCCGCTGATGCCATGCACCGAGAAGGCATGCCCGAGCCGGCCCGGCGAGACACGGCGGTTCAGGATCGTGAAGTCGGCCGGATGGAAAGGCGCATTGCCCAGGCCCGCCAGGGCAGCGGCCAGCACCAGGCCGCCGTAGCCCTCGGCCGCGGCCCCTGCCAGCGACGCGGCCAGGAAGCTCACCAGCGCCCCGAAGAGCACCGGCCGGGCTCCGACGCGATCGACCAGGAAGCCCGAGAGCGCCTGCCCGATGCCCGAGATCACGAAGAAGACCGTCACGAGCAGGCCCAGCTCCGAGTAGCTCAGCCCGAAGTCGCGGATGAAGGCCGGAAACAGCGGCGGCAGCAGCAGATGATGGAAATGCGAGGTGCCGTGCGCCAGGCCGATCAGGCCGATCGTGGTCGCATCGCGGCGCAGCCGCTCCCGATCGGCGTCCCGATCGGCCGAGGCGGAGGAAAGCGTGGTCGAGTTCATGGCGGCACTGTACGAAGAGGACCCGCGGCATACTCTCGCCAACAGGACAATTTATGTCGAGATCACGCCAATCCTGCGGAGACCGATCCTGAGCACGACCGCAGCGCCCTCGCCGCCGATCCCGCCGCTGGATCCCTTGCGCTTCGCGCCGCATCCGCCGTGGCCGGTGCGGGCCAAGCTGCGGACGCTCCGGGCCAGTTCACGGGTGGCGGCCCATGCCCATGACTGGGCGCAGGTTTCCTTTTCCCTCACCGGGGTGTCGCGCATCGTGGCCGGGCCGATGACCTGCATCGTGCCGCCCACGCGGGCGGTCTGGATCCCGGCCGGCACCGAGCACTCGGTGTCGGTGCTGCGGGATGCGGACATGCTGACGCTGTATCTGCGCGAGACCCCGGACGGGCAGCCGCACTGGCAGCGCTGCCGCGTCGTGGAGGTGTCGCGCCTGCTGGCGGAGCTGGTGCGGCAGATCGCCCGGGACGATCCGGCCCTGGGCGCGCGCGTGTCCTTGCCGCCCGCCATGCCCCGGCGCATGCGCGCCATGGCCGAGCTGGTGAACGAGGAGCTGTCGCAGGCCCGTTCGCTGCCGCTGGGCATCCATCTGCCCCAGGACAAGCGACTGCGGGCGCTCTGCCAGGCGCTGCTCGACGAGCCCACTCGCCATGACCGGCTGGAGGCCTGGGCGGCCGAGGCCGGTGCCAGCCCGCGCACCATCGCCCGGCTGTTCCGCGACGAGCTGGGCACCAGCTTCCAGCAGTGGCGCCAGCAGGTGCTGCTCGCGCGCGCGCTGGCCCTGGCGGTGGAGGGCCGGCCGATGGCGCTGATCGCCGCCGAGCTGGGCTATGCCAGCCCCAGCGCCTTCGGCGCCATGGTGACCCGCACGGTCGGGATGTCGCCGCGGCGATTCTTCGCGCCTGACGCCCGGATGACCTGAGTCAGCGCAGCAGCGCGCCGGCCGCCCAGATCGCGCCGATCATCACCGGCTGATGCAGCATGTACCAGGGCAGTGCCTGCCGGCCCATCCAGGCCAGACCCTGCGACAGCCGGCCCTCGGGAATCGGCCCTTTCAGCACCGCGGGGTGGCGGGCGAGCAGCCACAGTCCCAGGGCCTGACCGGCGGCGGCGACCCCCAGCCAGGGCAGCAGCGGCACATAGTCCTGCGTCACCGGCAGATGGGTGACCAGACCGATCCATCGGGTCCAGGGGCTGTCGAACCAGGCGTGGGCCACGAAGGCCGGCAGCAGCAGCGCGACCCCGGCCAGGCCGGACCATCCCGCCGCGCCCAGCGGCAATCCGCGCAGCAGCAGCAGCATCACCGCCACCGCATGCAGCACTCCGAAGCTGATCCAGCTGCTCGGGAACATCCACATCGAGCCCAGGCTCACCAGCAGCGCGCAGGCCACGATCTGCCCCCAGCGCCGCAGGAAGCGCCGCGCGGGCACCTTCGCCTCGCGCGCCACCGCCTGGGACAGGCCCACGCACAGCAGGAAGATCGTCACGATCACCACCCGCTGCACGGTCCAGAACGGATCGTCGACGAAGTTCTGGCGCGGATGCAGCCAGCGGGCCTGGTTCAGATCGAAGGCGAAGTGGAAGACGGTCATCCAGACCATGGCCAGGCCCCGCAGGGCATCGATCCGGGCAAAGCGAGTCGTCGAAGGCATCGAGGCGAGGCAAAACGACGAGGGCGCGCTGATCATGACCAGCACGCCCTCGCAGGGGGAGGCGGACGCGTCAGTGGGCGTCGTGTCCGGGCAGCGCCGGCACGATCACCGGGCGGGTGTGCCAGATCTCGTGGGCGTACTCGGCGATGGTTCGATCCGACGAGAACAGGCCCATGGCCGCGATGTTCAGCACCGAGCAGCGCGTCCACTCGTCGGCGTTGAGGTAGAGCGTGTCGACCCGGTCCTGCGCGGCGACATAGCTGGCGTAGTCGGCCAGCAGCAGGTAGTGGTCGCCCCAGTTCACCAGCGCGTCGAAGATCGGCTGGTAGCGGCCCGGCTCGTCGGGGCTGAAGACGCCGTCGCGGATCGCGTCGAGCACCGCACGCAGCTCGTCATCGGCCTCGTAGATCGCGCGCGGCTGGTAGCCGCGGGCCCGGATCGCCGCCACCTCCGGCGTGGTGTGGCCGAAGATGAAGATGTTGTCGTCGCCGACCTGCTCGCGGATCTCGACGTTGGCGCCGTCGAGCGTGCCGATGGTCAGCGCGCCGTTGAGCGCGAACTTCATGTTGCCGGTGCCCGAGGCCTCGGTGCCGGCGGTGGAGATCTGCTCGGAGAGATCCGCCGCCGGAA
>JAUPTP010000184.1 GCA_030918015.1 Pseudomonadota bacterium | reverse complement strand
GCGGGGCTGGCGCCGCTGGCCGCGCTGCTGCCGGGCTGCGCGGCGCTGAACCAGATCAGCGTGGAGGTGGTGACCTTCGGCGCCTGGCCAGCGGGTCGGGCGCCGGGGCGCTATGCCTTCGACCGCCTGCCCTCGCAGCAGGCCGATGCGGTCGCGCAGCAGGTGCTCGAGCAGGCGGCCGCACAGGCGCTGGCGCAGGCCGGCTTCGCTGCGGCGGCCGCGCCGGCCCAGGCCGAGGTGCTGGTGCAGCTCGGGGGCCAGCGCAGCCGGGTGGTGTCGCCTTTCGCCGATCCCTGGCCGGGGCCGTTCCCGGCGGTGCGCCGCGCTCCGGCGCCGCCGGATCGGCGCATCCACGGCGCGGTGGCGATCGGCGTGGGCACGGGCTTCGGCGTCGGGTTCGGCGCCCATGAGGTCTACGAGCGCCAGCAGCTGCTGATGCTGCTGGTCGACCGCGCCAGCCGCGAGCGCCTGCTCGAGATCCGCATCGAGCATGAGGCGCGCTACTCGGGGCCCGAATACCTGCCGCTGCTGTTCGGCGCCGGCCTGCAGGGCTTCCCGGATCTGCCGCCGGGCATGCGCCGGATCACGGTCCCGCTGGCGTGATCTGGGCGCCGGCCGCACGCAGGTCGCGGGCCCAGCCCTGCAGCCGCTGGACGGCCTCGCGGCGCTGGTCGGCCTCGGTGCGGTTGTGCAGGTCGGCGGCCAGCTCGCACTGGAAGCGCCGCAGCTGATCGCGGTACTGGCGGGCCTCCGGGTCGTCGGTGTCGACGAGGCGCTGCGCCAGCGCCTGCAGCAGCCCCACGCGGCGCTCGTGATCGCCCGCAGGCAGCGCGCGCAGCGCCTGCAGCGTCTCGAGCAGGTCGCGCTGCTGGCGCTGGCGCTCGGCCAGCCCGCGCGTCGCATCCCAGGGCGAGCCGCGCATCCGCTCGCCGATGAAGCGGCGCTGCGCCGCGTCCAGCCGTCCGTAGAGCTGCTCGGCGCGCTCGATCGCGCGCTCGCGCGCGGCGCGCAGGCGCTGGTCGGCATCGCCGCGCAGGAAGCGCTCCCGCCACTCGCGGTTGTCGTCGTCGAGGGCCTGCTGCAGATGGCGAAGCTGCGCGTCGCTCAGGGTGGCCAGCACGTCCGGCAGCATGCCGCCCGCCAGGGCCTGCAGATGGATCCCCTGCCGCTCGTGCACGAGCTGCCACCAGCGGCAGGTGCGCTCGGCGCGGGTGTCGGCGCCGGCCTCGCGCGCGATCTCGTCGAGCAGCGCGACATCCTCGGCCAGCGGGCGGCGGCGGTGCCAGTCCAGCCACTGGGCCAGCGCCTGGCGCACGCGCGGGGCCTGCGCGGCATCGAAGTCGACGCGGCGGTCCAGCCACCACCAGGCCAGCGTGTCGGCCTGCCGGTAGGCCAGTCCGACCGTGCTGCAGCCCGACAAGGGCAGCAGCAGAGCGAAAACCGACACGAGCAGCCAGTTCTTGAGGCGAGCTGCGCACGGAAAAGTCACGTCAATCCGGATAATCCGCCCTCCGACACCGTCCGGACCGTTCGGACCCCCGGGAATGCCCGGAACACACGGAACACGCTTTAGAGAGGATCTGCGCATGTCGCTCGACGTTGTGATCATGGCCGCTGGCAAGGGCACGCGGATGAAATCCGCCCGGCCGAAGGTATTGCACCCGCTCGCCGGTCGCCCCCTATTGCAGCACGTCCTGGAGACCGGCATCGGTCTGGGGGCGGAGCGGCTGATCACCGTGACGGGGCATGGCGCCGAGCTGGTCGAGCAGACCCTGCGCCGAACCCTGCCCGATGCGCCGCTGGCCTTCGTGCGCCAGGAGCCGCAGCTCGGCACCGGCCACGCGGTGCAGCAGGCGGTGCCGGCGCTGGCCGCCGCGGGCACCACGCTGATCCTGAACGGCGACGTGCCGCTGGTCAAGGCGGCCACCGCCCGCGCGCTGATCGAGGCCTGCGGCGGCGAGCGGCTCGTGCTGCTGACCGTCGATCTGCTGGATCCGACCGGCTACGGCCGCATCGTGCGCGAGGGCGATCAGGTCCGCGCCATCGTCGAGCACAAGGACGCCACCCCCGAGCAGCGCCAGATCCGCGAGGGCTACACCGGCATGATGGCCGCGCCCACTGCGCACCTCAAGCGCTGGCTGGCCCGCCTGAGCAACGACAACGCCCAGAAGGAGTACTACCTGACCGACATCGTCGCGATGGCGGTGGCCGACGGCGTGCCGGTGGTCGCCACCAAGGCCACCAGCGAGACCGAGGTGCTGGGCGTCAACAGCCCGCTGCAGCTCGCCGACCTGGAGCGCCGCTTCCAGCGCGAGCAGGCCGAAGCGCTGATGGAGGCCGGCGTGCGGCTGATGGACCCGGCGCGCTTCGACCTGCGCGGCACGCTGCTGAGCGGCCGCGACGTGGCCATCGACGTCAACTGCGTCTTCGAGGGCACGGTCGAGCTGGGCGACGATGTGCAGATCGGCGCCAACTGCGTGATCCGCAACGCCCGCATCGCCGCCGGCGCGGTGATCCATCCCTTCACGCACATCGACGGCGAGGCGCTGGGCGCCGAGGTGGGCGCAGGCGCCCTGGTCGGGCCGTTCGCGCGGCTGCGCCCCGGCGCGAAGCTGGGCCGCGAGGTGCACATCGGCAACTTCGTCGAGGTCAAGAACTCGACGCTGGCCGACGGCGCCAAGGCCAACCACCTGGCCTACCTGGGCGACGCCACCGTGGGCGAGCGCGTCAACTACGGCGCCGGCAGCATCACCGCCAACTACGACGGCGCCAACAAGCACCGCACCGTCATCGAGGCCGACGTGCATGTCGGCTCGAACTGCGTGCTGGTCGCACCGGTGACGATCGGTGCCGGCGCCACCATCGGCGGGGGCTCGACGATCACCAAGGCGGTCGGCGCCGGCGAGCTGGCCGTCGCGCGCGGCAAGCAGGTCTCGATCGGCGGCTGGAGCCGCCCGGTCAAGACGAGGAAGTGACGCGCATGGCCGGTGCCGGACTCTCGGCCCTGTGGCGCAGCCTGACGGGCGGCGCCTCGGAGAGATCGCTGGCACCGGTGCGCGCCTTGCCCATCGAGCCCACGCACTACCAGTGCCTGGGCCTGCCCGAGGACTGCACCCTGGCGGAGGTCGAGATCGCCTGGCACCAGATCCGCCCCGGCCTGCTGCCCGCCCGTGCGCCCGGCGCGCGGCCGGCGCTGCCGCTGCCCGGCCAGGAGGACGCGCACGCCGAGCAGACGCGCTCGGATGCCTGCCGGCTGGCGCATGCGGTGCTCACCGATCCGGATCGTCGCGCGGTCTACGACGCCTGGCTGGCGCACGAGCGCGCCTTGATGCAGCCGCCCCCGTCGGGCTGGATGGGCTGGCTGGCCGGTCGCTGAGCGCCGTCACTCCACCGGCCGTGGCGGCAGCGTGATCTGCAGCCCGCACTTGGCGCGGTGCACGCTGAAGAAGCAGCGCACGTTGCGCACGTTCGCGTCGCTGGTGAACAGCCGCTGCGCCAGCGCCTGGTAGGCCGCCATGTCGGCGACCTGCGCGATCAGTACGAAATCCGGTCCGCCCTGCGTGCGATAGCACTGCTGCACGCCGGCCTCGGCCACCGCGCGGGCCTCGAAGGCCTCGATCCGGTCGATGGTCTGGCGGTCAAGCGTGACCTCGATGATCGCGGTCAGCCCGTGCCCGAGGGCCTGGGGCGAGAGCACCGCCACCGTGCGCTCGATGACGCCCGCATCGCTGAGCCGCTTCACGCGCCGCAGGCTGGTGGCGGCCGAGACATGCACCGCCTCGGCGATCGCCTGGTTCGAGCGCGAGGCATCGCGCTGCAGCTCGTCGAGCAGCTTCAGGTCGATGGCGTCCACCGAGATGGAGGTCGGCATGAAATTAACCCTCACTTGAAACGACTTATTGTTCTTTCGTTGCGTGTGACTTGCAAGGAGATGTTTTCCTCCAAAAAAGACAATTTTTTGCGCATTCATTTCTCGAGTCTCTGCCTACCATGCGGGCCTGCTTCCACTTTCTGAGGGAAACCACCCATGTGCGGCATCGTCGGCGCGGTCAGTCAACGCAACATCGTTCCCATCCTGATCCAGGGTCTGCAGCGGCTCGAGTACCGCGGCTATGACTCCTGCGGCGTCGCCGTGCATCAGGGGGGGCAGCTGCGCCGCACCCGCAGCACCTCGCGCGTGGCCGAGCTGGACGCCCAGGTGGCCCAGGAAGGCGTCGAAGGCCTGATCGGCATCGCCCACACCCGCTGGGCCACGCATGGCGCCCCGGCCGTCCACAACGCCCACCCGCATTTCTCGCACGGCCCCGGCCTGGACGCCAAGAGCGCGCGCGCCGGCCGCATCGCGCTGGTGCACAACGGCATCATCGAGAACCACGACGAGCTGCGCGCCGACCTGAAATCCCGCGGCTACGAGTTCGTCAGCCAGACCGACACCGAGGTGATCGCGCACCTGATCGACTCGCTCTATGACGGCGACCTGTTCGTGGCGGTCGAGGCGGCGCTGCCGCACCTGAAGGGCGCCTACGCGATCGCCGTGTTCTGCCAGGACGAGCCGCAGCGCGTCGTCGGCGCCCGCGAGGGCTCGCCGCTGGTGTTCGGCGTCGGCCAGGGCGAGAACTTCCTGGCCTCCGACGCGATGGCGCTGGCCGGCGTGACCGACCAGATCATCTACCTGGAAGAAGGCGACGCGGTCGACCTGCAGCAGGGCAAGTACTGGATCACCGCCCGGGGCGAAGGCGGCGCGCGGGTGCGCGTCGAGCGCCCGGTCAAGACGGTCAACGCCCACAGCGGCGCGGCCGAGCTGGGCCCGTACCGCCACTACATGCAGAAGGAGATCTTCGAGCAGCCGCGCGCGATCGCCGACACGCTCGAGGGCATCGAGGCGATCACGCCGGAGCTGTTCGGCGACGGCGCCGCCGAGGTCTTCTCGCAGATCGACAAGGTGCTGATCCTGGCCTGCGGCACCAGCTCCTACAGCGGACTGACGGCCAAGTACTGGCTGGAGTCGATCGCCAAGATCCCGTGCGCGGTCGAGATCGCCAGCGAGTACCGCTACCGCGAGAGCGTGCCCGATCCGAAGACGCTGGTCGTCACCATCAGCCAGAGCGGCGAGACTGCCGACACGATGGCCGCGCTCAAGCACGCCCGCTCGCTGGGCATGCAGCAGACGCTCACCATCTGCAACGTCTCCACCAGCGCGATGGTGCGCGAGTGCAAGCTCTCGTTCATCACCCGCGCCGGCGCCGAGATCGGCGTGGCCTCGACCAAGGCCTTCACGACGCAGCTGGTCGCGCTGTTCCTGCTGACGCTGGTGCTGGCCAAGCAGCGTGGCTCCATCCCCGAGGCCGGTCTGGAAGCCGGCCTGCGCAACCTGCGCCACCTGCCGGCGGCCGTGCAGTCGGTGCTGGCGCTGGAGCCGCAGATCATCGCCTGGGCCGAGCTGTTCACGCCCAAGCAGAACGCGCTGTTCCTGGGCCGCGGCCGCCACTATCCGATCGCGCTGGAAGGCGCGCTCAAGCTCAAGGAAATCAGCTACATCCACGCCGAGGCCTATCCCGCAGGCGAACTCAAGCACGGCCCGCTGGCGCTGGTCGACGCCTCGATGCCGGTGGTCACGGTCGCGCCGAACGACCAGCTGCTGGAAAAGCTCAAGAGCAACATGCAGGAAGTGCGCGCGCGCGGCGGCGAG
>JAUPTP010000183.1 GCA_030918015.1 Pseudomonadota bacterium | reverse complement strand
AGGTCCTCGCGGGTGAGCGTGCGCTCGGGCGGGAAGATCTCGTCCCAGGCCGCGTCGGTGATGCGCTGGCGCTCGATGTTGGCCAGCACCGCGCCGGCCCCCCAGGGCGCGAGCAGCTTGCCGGCGTGGCGCGAGCCCTCCGGCGCCAGCAGCGCGGGGTCGCGCTGCATCTGGTTGACCAGCTCGATGGCGTAGCCGCGCGCCTGCAGGCCCGGATGCAGCGCCTGCACCCGGCCGCGCGCGGTCTCCAGCTGGACATCGGTGCGGCTGGCCTGGCGCAGGCTGCCGGCGCGCCAGCCCTTGACCTCCAGGATCAGCAGGCCGCGGCCCGGATGCAGGATGACGAAGTCCGGCTGGCGCCCCCGGTGCCCGAGCGGCACGTTGTGCCAGACCAGGTAGTCGTCCTCCAGGCAGCGCTGCAGCTGCTGCAGCACGCGCCGCTCGGCGCCGCCGTCCTCGGTGTGGGTGCAGCGCTCGGAGATCTGGGTGTATCCCTGCGGGAAGATGGCCACGGTGGCTGCCTCCTCGGTGTGTGGTCGATGATCGGAATTCTCAGATCTTAGGGCCGGGCCTGACCGGTCCGCGCAGGCCCGACAATCCGGGGCTCCGCACCCTGTCTTCCGCCTCGCCATGTCCTTGCCGCCGCTCTCCGATCTCCAGGCCGCCATCGTCGATCTCGACGGCACGATGGTCGACACCCAGGGCGACTTCGTCGTCGCGCTGAACCTGACGCTGGCCGAGCTGGCGCTGCCCGGCGTGGACCGCGCCTTCGTCGAGCGCACCGTCGGCAAGGGCAGCGAGCACCTGCTGCGCTCGACCCTGGCGCAGGTCGGCGGCGACGCGGCGCTCTACGACGCCGCCTGGGCGGCCTACCAGCGCCATTACCTGGCGATCAACGGCCGGCACTCCGAGGTCTATGCGGGCGTGGTCGAGGGTCTGACGCGGCTGCGCGCCGCCGGCCTGCGCCTGGCCTGCCTGACCAACAAGCCGCTCGACTTCGCCCGGCCGCTGCTGGCGGCCAAGGGGCTGGAGGGCTTCTTCGAGCTCGCCTTCGGCGGCGACAGCTTTGCCCGCAAGAAGCCCGATCCGATGCCCATCGTCGAGACCTGCCGCGCGCTGGGCACCGACCCGGCGCGCACGCTGATGATCGGCGACTCGCGCAACGACGCCGAGGCCGCGCGCGGCGCCGGCTGCCCGGTCGTGCTGCTGAGCTACGGCTACAACCACGGCGAGCCGGTGCGCGAGGTGCCGGCCGACGGCTGGTTCGACCGGATCGACGGGCTGGCGCGGCAGATCGGCGCTTGACGCCGGCGACGCCTGCGCTGCTACACTGCGCCCCACCATGTTCACCACGCGCAAACACAGCATCGGCCGTGCCGCCGGGTCGCAAGACCGGGGAGCCTGGCCCTGGCGTCGCTGACCGCGATGCCTGGAGGCGGCCGCCTCTCCCACGCCCGGTGACGGGTCGGCCGCAGCAGATCCGCTGACACCTTGCTGCCGCGCCCCCGGTGCGGCCTGCGCCCCCCGACCAGCGAATCGACATCAACCAGGCCCGCGGCACGCACGCGCGTCCTGCACTGGTTCCTGACACGCGAGCATGCCGGCGGGCCCCGCCGGAGCCACACGTGATCACCGAACTCGAATTCAAGAGCCTGGCCGAGCAGGGCTACAACCGCATCCCGCTCGTCCAGGAGGCCTTCGCCGACCTGGAGACGCCGCTCTCCCTCTACCTGAAGCTGGCCGGCGGCAAGCCGTTCAGCTTCCTGCTCGAATCCGTCGTCGGCGGAGAGCGCTTCGGGCGCTACTCCTTCATCGGCCTGCCGGCGCGCACGCTGCTGCGGGCCTCGAACGGCGTCACCGAGGTCGTCACCGACGGCCAGGTGGTCGAGCGCCACGAGGGCAATCCGCTCGACTTCGTCGAGGCCTACCAGCAGCGCTTCAAGGTGGCGCTGCGCCCGGGGCTGCCGCGCTTCTGCGGCGGACTGGCCGGCTACTTCGGCTACGACACGGTGCGCTACATCGAGAAGAAACTGGCCGACACCCGCCTGCCCGGCGGCATCGGCACGCCCGAGATCCAGCTGCTGCAGACCGAGGAGCTGGCCGTCATCGACAACCTCTCCGGGCGCCTCTACCTGATCGTCTACGCCGACCCGCGCACGCCCGAGGCCTACTTCAGCGCCCAGAAGCGCCTGTCGCAGCTGGCCGACCAGCTGCGCTACAGCGTCAGCGCCCCGCAGGTGAAGCGCGGCCCCGCGCACCCGGTCGAGCGCGAGTACGCCAAGGCCGACTTCGAGGCGGCCGTCCTCAAGGCCAAGGAGTACATCGCCGCCGGCGACTGCATGCAGATCGTCATCGGCCAGCGCCTGAAGAAGCGCTACACCGAGAACCCGCTGTCGCTCTACCGCGCGCTGCGCTCGCTCAACCCGTCGCCCTACATGTACTACTACGACATGGGCGACTTCCACATCGTCGGCTCCTCGCCCGAGATCCTGGTGCGCCAGGAGGCGCGCACGGTGGACGGCCGCGCGGAGAAGATCGTCACCATCCGCCCGATCGCCGGCACCAAGCCGCGCGGCGCCACCCCTGAGCTGGACCAGCACAACGAACGCGACCTGCTCGCCGACGCCAAGGAGCGCGCCGAGCACCTGATGCTGATCGACCTGGCGCGCAACGACATCGGCCGCATCGCCAAGACCGGCACGGTCAAGGTGACCGAGGCCTTCGGCATCGAGCGCTACTCGCATGTGATGCACATCGTCAGCAACGTCGAGGGCGTGCTCAAGGACGGCATGAGCAGCCTGGACGTGCTGCGCGCGAGCTTTCCCGCCGGCACGCTCTCGGGCGCGCCCAAGATCCACGCGATGGAGATCATCGACCAGCTCGAGATCAGCGAGCGCGGCATCTACGGCGGCGCGGTCGGGTATCTCAGCTTCGCCGGCGACATGGACGTGGCCATCGCCATCCGCACCGGCGTCATCAAGGACCAGACGCTCTATGTGCAGGCCGGCGCCGGCGTGGTCGCCGACTCGGTGCCCGAGATGGAGTGGAAGGAGACCGAGGTGAAGATGCGCGCGGTGATCCGCGCCGCCGAGCTGGTCGAGGAAGGTTTCTGAGGAACGAAGGAGAACGCCATGCTGCTGATGATCGACAACTACGACTCGTTCACCTTCAACCTCGTGCAGTACTTCGCCGAGCTGGGCGAGGACGTGCGGGTGCACCGCAACGACGAGATTTCCCTGGCCGACATCGAGGCGATGAAGCCCGATCGGCTGGTGCTGTCGCCGGGGCCGTGCTCGCCGGCGGAGGCCGGCATCTGCATCGAGGCGATCCGGCACTTCAAGGGCCGGCTGCCGATCCTGGGCGTGTGCCTGGGGCACCAGAGCATCGGCGCCGCCCTGGGCGGCAACATCATCCGCGCGCAGGTGCAGATGCACGGCAAGGCCGACACCATCACCACCGACAGACTGGGCGTGTTCGCTGACCTGCCGGCGCAGTTCCGCGTGATCCGCTACCACTCGCTGGCGATCGAGCGCGCCACGCTGCCGCCCGAGCTGGTCGTCACCGCCACCAGCGGCGACGGCGAGATCATGGGCGTGCGCCACCGCGAGGTCGCGCTGGAGGGCGTGCAGTTCCACCCCGAGTCCATCCTGAGCGAGCACGGCCACGCGATGCTGCGCAACTTCCTCAACACGCCCAACCGCTGACCGCCCACCGAGCCAGGAGCCGCGCCATGTCCATCACCAACACCGAAGCCCTGACCCGCGTCATCGAGCACCGCGAGATCTTCCACGACGAGATGCTCACGCTGATGCGGCGCATCATGGCCGGCGAGATGTCGCCCGCCATGACCGCCGCGCTGCTGACCGGCCTGCGGGTCAAGAAGGAGACGATCGGCGAGATCACGGCCGCCGCGCAGGTCATGCGCGAGTGCTCGGTCAAGGTCAACGTCGCCGACCGCACCCATCTGGTCGACATCGTCGGCACCGGCGGCGACGGCTCGCACACCTTCAACATCTCGACCTGCACGATGTTCGTGGCCGCGGCCGCCGGCGCGCGGGTGAGCAAGCACGGCGGGCGCAGCGTCTCCAGCAAGTCCGGCAGCGCCGACGTGCTCGAGGCGCTGGGCGTGCCGATGACGCTCACGCCGCAGGCGGTGGCGCAGTGCATCCAGGACACCGGCATCGGCTTCATGTTCGCGCCCAACCACCACCCGGCGATGAAGAACGTCGCGCCGGTGCGCCGCGAGCTGGGCGTGCGCACGATCTTCAACATCCTCGGGCCGCTGACCAACCCGGCCGACGCGCCCAACATCCTGATGGGCGTCTTCCACCCCGATCTGGTCGGCATCCAGGTGCGCGCGCTGCAGCGCCTGGGCGCCGAGCACGCGCTGGTGGTCTACGGCCGCGACGGCATGGACGAGGTCTCGCTGGGCGCCGGCACCCTGGTCGGCGAGCTGCGCGACGGCGAGATCCGCGAGTACGAGATCCACCCCGAGGACTTCGGCCTGACGATGGCGAGCAACCGCGCGCTGAAGGTCGACACGCCCGAGCAGTCGCGTGCGCTGCTGCAGGCGGTGCTGGACAACCAGCCCGGCCCGGCGCGCGACATCGTCATGCTCAACGCCGGCGTGGCGCTCTATGCCGCCAACGTCGCCGCGACGATGGCCGAGGGCGTCGAGCGTGCCCGCGAGGCGCTGGCCAGCGGCCGCGCCGCCGAGCGCCTGACGCAGTTCGTCGCCCGCGCCCAGCAACTGGCAGCCTGAACCATGAACCTGAACACCCCCGACATCCTCGCCCGCATCGTCGTCACCAAGCACGAGGAGGTGGCCGCGGCCCGCGCCGCAAAATCCCTGGCCGCCGTGCGTGCCGAGGCCGAGGCCCGTGCCGCCGACCTGCGCGGCTTCGAGGCCGCGCTGCGCGCCAAGGTCGCCGCCGGCCAGCCCGCGGTGATCGCCGAGATCAAGAAGGCCAGCCCGAGCAAGGGCGTGATCCGCGCCGACTTCCGCCCGGCCGAGATCGCCGCGAGCTACGCCCGCCACGGCGCGGCCTGCCTGAGCGTGCTGACCGACCTGCAGTACTTCCAGGGCTGCACCGAGTACCTGCAGCAGGCGCGCGCCGCCTGTGCGCTTCCGGTGCTGCGCAAGGACTTCATGGTCGACGAGTACCAGGTGCACGAGGCGCGCGCGATGGGCGCGGACTGCATCCTGCTGATCGCTGCCTGCCTGGACGACGCGCAGATGGCCGACCTGGAGGCGGTGGCGCTCGCGCACGGCATGAGCGTGCTGGTCGAGGTGCATGACCGCGCCGAGCTGCACCGTGCGCTGAAGCTGAAGACGCCGCTGCTGGGCATCAACAACCGCGACCTGCGCAGCTTCTCGGTGACGCTGGACACCACGCTGGGCCTGCTCGGCGAGGTGCCGGCCGATCGGCTGCTGGTGACCGAGTCCGGCATCCTGGGGCCGGCGGACGTGGTGCGCATGCGCGGCGCCGATGTCAATGCCTTCCTGGTCGGCGAGGCCTTCATGCGTGCCGATGACCCTGGCGCGGCGCTGGCGGCGCTGTTCTCGGTCGCGGCATGACGCTGCCCGACAACCGCCTGCGCGTCCCGCTGGCCGAGGCGCTGCGCGAGGGCCTGCCCGAGGGCTGGCGGGATCAGGTCGAGGCGTTTCTGGCCGGCGCGGCCGGGCGGGCG
>JAUPTP010000182.1 GCA_030918015.1 Pseudomonadota bacterium | reverse complement strand
GAGTGGGTGTTCTTCAGCTACCTCTACGAGCGCGAGCACCTGCAGCAGGTGCTGATGACCTACGGCCTGATCCTCGTCTTCGAGGAGCTGCGCAGCCTGCTGGTGGGCGACGAGGTGCACGGCGTGGCGATCCCGGAGCTGCTGGCGGGCTCGATCGCCATCGGCAACGGCATGACCTATCCGGTCTACCGGCTGTTCGTCTCGGGCGTGTGCCTGGCGCTGGCGCTGGGCATGTACCTGCTGATCAGCAAGACGCGCCTGGGCATGATGGTGCGCGCCGGCGCCACCCACCGCGAGATGGTGCAGTCGCTCGGGATCAACATCACGCTGCTGTACCGCGTCGTGTTCGCGGTGGGCGTGGCGCTGGCGGTGTTCGCCGGGATGATCGCGGCGCCGATGTCCTCGGTCTATCCGGGCATGGGCGGGCAGGTGCTGATCATCTGCTTCGTGGTGGTGGTGATCGGCGGCATCGGCTCGGTCAAGGGCGCGCTGGTGGCGGCGCTGCTGATCGGCTTCGTCGACACCTTCGGCAAGGTGCTGTGGCAGGAAGGCGCGGGGGCGCTGGTCTATGTGCTGATGGCCGGCATCCTGCTGTGGCGTCCGGCCGGCCTGTTCAAGGCGGGGTGACAGGGCAATGACTTCCAACACATCTCTTTCGAGAGTCGCCTGGGCACTGGCCTTCGTGCTGCTGGCGGTGTTCCCGCTGCTGCCCGAGCCGATCGGCGGCAAGTTCCACACCGAGCTGCTGTCCAAGGTGATGATCATGGCGATCTTCGCGGCCAGCCTGCAGCTGCTGGTGGGCTGCACCGGGCTGGTGAGCCTGGGGCATGCGGCCTTCTTCGGCTTCGGCGCCTACGCGGTGGCGATGCTGGCGCCGATGTCCGAGGCCGGCAACGGCTGGCTGATGCTGCTGGCGGCCACGGCCGGGGCAGCGCTGCTGGCGCTGGTCATCGGCGCGCTGGTGATGCGCACGCAGGGCATCTACTTCATCATGGTGACGCTGGCCTTCGGGCAGCTCGTCTACTTCGTCTTCCACGACACGAAGATCGCCGGCGGCAGCGACGGCGCCTATGTCTACTTCAAGCCGGACTTCGCGATCGCGGGCTGGCAGTGGATCGATCTGGAGAAGGCCGACCGCTTCTACTGGTTCGTGCTGGGCGCGCTGGTGCTGGCCCTGGGGAGTCTGGCGCTGCTGCTGCGCTCGCGCTTCGGGCATGCGCTGGCGGGCATCAAGCACAACGAGCAGCGCATGCGCGCGGCCGGCTACCCGACGCTGCTCTACAAGCTCGCCGCCTTCGTCGTGGCGGGGCTGCTGGCCGGGCTGGGCGGCTTCCTGTACGCGGCGCAGTACGGCTTCGTCACGCCCGAGATCCTGTCCTGGCACTACAGCGGCAATGCGCTGGTGATGATCATCCTCGGCGGGCTGGGCAGCCTGGGCGGCGCGGTGGCGGGGGCGTTTGCCTTCGTGCTGCTCTCGGAGGGCTTCTCCGCGCTGACCCGGCACTGGCAGCTGCTGTTCGGCGGCTTCATCATCCTGACGGTGGCGCTGCTGCCGCAGGGCCTGGCGGGCCTGAGCCTGCGCCGGCCCCGCCGCCCGCTGCCGACCCCGACCTCTCCCCCGACCTCCACCGACACGCCCCGGGAGCGCCACGCATGAGCCCGAGCCTGAACCCGGTCCTGTTCGAGGCGCGCGGCCTGTCGCGCCAGTTCGGCGCGCTGCGCGCGGTCAGCGACGTGTCGCTGGCGCTGCACGAGGGCGAGATCCACGCCGTCATCGGCACCAACGGCGCGGGCAAGTCGACGCTGATCAACCTGCTCTCGGGCGAGCTGGCGCCCAGCGGCGGCGCGGTCCTGCTCGGCGGCCAGGACGTCACGCGCTGGCCGCAGCCGAAGCTGGCCCACGCCGGCATCGGCCGCAGCTACCAGCGCAACACCATCTTCCTGCCGCTGACGGTGCTGGAGAACTGCCGCCTGGCCGCGCAGGCCCGCATGCAGCGGCCCTGGGCCTGGTGGGAGGCGGCGCAGACCTGCCGCACCAGCGTCGAGCGTGCCCGCAGCGCGATCGCGCGCGCCGGCCTGGCGGCGCTGGCCGAGCGCCAGGCCGCCAGCCTCTCGCACGGCCAGAAGCGCCAGCTCGAGATCGCGATGTGCCTGGCCACCGAGCCGCGCGTGCTGCTGCTCGACGAGCCGCTAGCGGGCATGGGGCCGGAGGAATCGCACCGGATGCTCGAGCTGCTGCGCTCGCTGAAGACAGGCCACGCCATCCTGCTGGTCGAGCACGACATGGACGCGGTGTTCGCGGTGGCCGACCGCATCACCGTGATGGTCAACGGGGCGGTGATCGCCAGCGGCACGCCCGCCGAGGTACGCACCAACCGCGACGTGCAGGCCGCCTACCTGGGAGGCCACTGATGTCGGCGCCACTGATCATCGACGCGCAGGGCGTGCAGGCCTGGTACGGCAGCAGCCACATCCTGCACGGCATCGACTTCAAGCTCGCCCGGGGCGAGACGGTCGGCCTGCTCGGGCGCAACGGCATGGGCAAGTCCACGCTGATCCGCACGCTGCTCGGCCATGTGCGCCAGCGCGAGGGGCGCATCCAGGTGGCGGGCAAGGACTTGTCCAAAGGCATGCCGCACCAGGTCGCACAGCTTGGCGTGGCCTATGTGCCCGAGGGCCGCGGCATCTTCCCCACGCTGACCGTGCGCGAGAACCTCGTGATGGCCGCCCGCGCCGGCACCGCCGGCCAGAAGGACTGGACCTTCGAGCGGGTGATGGCGACCTTCCCGCGCCTGTCCGAGCGGCTGACGAACCTGGGCCACCAGCTCTCGGGCGGCGAGCAGCAGATGCTCTCGATCGGCCGCGCGCTGATGACCAACCCCGACGCGATCATCCTGGATGAAGCCACCGAGGGCCTGGCGCCGCTGATCGTGGCCGAGATCTGGCGCGTCATCGCCGAGATCCGCCGCACCGGCATCGCCACGCTGATCGTCGACCGCGACTACCGCAAGGTCTGCGCCGAATCCGACCGGCTGGTGGTGATGCAGAAAGGCCGGCTGGTGCTGGCCGGGCGCTCGGAGGCGCTGCAGGGCAGCGCGGCGCTGGCGGGCCACCTGGGCGTCTGAACCGGGCCTTCAAGGAGACGCGCCGGCGGTGCTGGGCGCGCCGCCCTTCGCCGCGATCCGGCCCGCGAGGTGCTCGGCGGGCGAGCGCGGTCGCGCAGATCTACCAGAACTGCGCCCCTGTCGTGCAGCCGCTCCCCTGAGCGCGGGAGCGCCGGGTCTGCCGCAGCGACGGCGCCTGCGACAGCATCGGAGCTTTGCCCGCCGGGCCGCTCCGATGCAGCACCTCGTCATCGTCCTGATCTGCGCGCACTTCGCCATCGGCGTGGTGCTGACCTGCGTCGGCGCGATGCATGAGCTCATCGTCGAGTCGGTCCAGGAGGTGCGCATGCGCCAGTCGATGCGGGCCCCCGGCGAGCCCGCGATGCCGCCGGCCGCCGTGTCGGTGCTGGTGCTGGCCGGCGCGACGCTGCTGCTCTGGCCCTGCCTGTGGCCGACGGCGGTCTGCCGGCGCGAGATGCTGATGCGCCGGTTTCCCGGCCTGTCGACCTTCGGGGACTGAGGCAGCGTCAGGCGGCCTTGGTCCGTCCCGGCGGCGCCGAGGACGGCGCCAGCCCGGTGCGCGGCTGCGCCCGGCTGGCCAGCCAGGTGCCGGTCATGCCGCAGCCGGCGATGATGGCGATGCCCGCCAGCGTCATCGCGTCGGGCGCGTGGTCGAACCAGACCCAGCCCACCAGCGTCGCGAAGACGATCTGGAAGTAGAGGAAGGGCGTGAGCATCGCCGCCTGGGCCCGCGTGTAGCCCAGGATCAGCAGGAAATGCCCCGAGGAGCTCAGCGCGCCCAGCAGCACCATCAGCGCCCAGCCCGCCGGCGAGAGCGCCTGCCAGCACCACGGCAGCGCGGCGCTGGTGACCAGCGAGCCGGTCAGGCCGGTGTAGAAGTGGGTCGTGGCCGGATCCTCGGTGCGGGCCAGACGGCTGGTGATCAGCTGGAACAGCGCGTTCGACACCACCAGGCCCAGCGGCAGCAGCGCCTCCCAGCCCAGCGCATGGCCCTCGCTCTTGGGCCGGATCACGATCAGTGCCCCGGCCATCCCGCCAGCCAGCAGCAGCCAGCGCAGGCCCGAGATGCGCTCGCCCATCGTCATCGCCGCCAGCAGCGTGATCAGCAGTGGCGTGAGCATCACGATCGCGGTGAACTCGCCCACCGGCATGACCTTCAGGCTGAAGAAGGCCAGCACGCTCAGCGACAGCAGGCACAGCCCGCGCAGCACCTGCAGCCCCGGCCGCTCGGTGCGCAGCAGCGCGGTGCCGCGGCGCGGCAGCACCGTCACGGCCGTCACGCTGACCTGGAAGACATAGCGGGCCCAGATGACCATGCCCACCGGGGCGATGGCGCTGGCGACCTTGACGCTGGCATCGAAGCAGGCGAACAGCGCCACGGCCGCGATGACGAACAGCACGCCCTGGATCGGGCGGGAAGGAGCAGAAGGCATGGAGGGGTTGCGCGGCGGCGACGCTGCGCGCAGGTGGGTGCGGTGTCATCGCACTCTAGCGGCTTATGGAAAACCCGGGGATCCATTCAAGGGGGGATCACGGGTCAGATCGCCGCGCCAGGGTCGTCTGGCTGACATTCGCGGAACAGCCGCACGCTGCAGCGGGCGCACACCGCCGGATCGAGCCGGTGGAAGATGCTGGCGATCGCCTGCTGCTTGTCCGGGAACAGATGGTCGGTCCCGAGCCGGTCCAGGAAGCCGGTGCGGCGCCAGATCGCCATCACCTGCGGGCGCGGCCGGTGGAAATAGAGATCGCCGCCGGCGGCGCGGCGCTCGCACCGCTCCGCCTCCCAGAGCTCGACGCCAGCCAGGTCGAGGAAGTTCATGCTCTTGCTCATCACCAGCAGATGCTTCTGGCCGGGATGCGCCTGGCGCAGCGCATGCAGGTGCTCGGCCACATGCGGCGCGGCGCCGAAGTAGACCTCGCCCTCCATGCGCAGCAGCTTCAGCTGCGGGCACTCGGGCAACACGCCGGGCGTGGCGTCGCGCACGATGAAGCGGCGGTCGGCGCGGCGGCTGTCGAAGCCCATCGTGCGCATCGCCGGGCGCGAGGTCTGGTAGAGATAGGCCACCAGCGACAGCCCGGTGCCGATCAGGATCGCGATCTCCAGCCGCAGCAGCAGCGTGGCCGCCAGCGTGGTGGCGGCGATCGCCAGGTCGGTGCGGTCCAGGCGCGCCAGGCGGCGCCAGCGCGGCAGGTCCAGCAGCGTCCAGGCCACCAGCATCAGCAGCCCGGCGATCGCCGCCAGCGGAATGTGCGCCAGCAGCGGCCCCGACACCGCCACCAGCAGCAGCAGCCACAGCGCCGAGGCCACGCCGGCCAGCGGCGTGCGCGCGCCCGCCTCCAGATTGGGCACCGAGCGGTTCAGCGAGCCGCAGCTGAGATAGCACGAGAAGAAGCCGCCCGCCAGGTTCGACAGGCCCTGGCCGAGGAACTCGCGGTTGGTGTCGATGCGCTGACCCGAGCGCGCCGCCATCGCCTTGGCGATCGACACCGACTGGCCCAGCGCGATGATCGACAGCGCCAGCGCCTTGTCCACCAGCTCGGGCAGGCGTGACCATTCGACCTGCGGAAC
>JAUPTP010000181.1 GCA_030918015.1 Pseudomonadota bacterium | reverse complement strand
TCAGTCCTGGAATCCTGTGCCTCTCCTGTCGCCGCAGCCGACCCAATTGGCACATGTTTTGTTACATTGGCGACGCTCGGATTTTCGCCCTGGAGATTAGCGGCAGACGCCCGGCTTTCCTTAACCGGCATCAGTTCGTTGCAATTGATCCGCATATCAGGGAAGCAATCCGGCCGCGCTCCACACTTGGAGGGCATCGACCGTCTCGGCGACGTCGTGCACGCGCACCACCCGGGCACCGCAATGGGCGGCCGCCAGGGCGGCGGCCACGCTGGCGGCCAGCCGCTCGCCGACCGGCCGCCCCGTGACGGCCCCCAGCGACGACTTGCGCGACCAGCCCGCCAACACCGGCAGGCCCAGCGCCAGCAACGCGCGCTGCCCCGAGATCAACGCGAAGTTGTCCTCGACCCGCTTGCCGAAGCCGATGCCCGGATCGAGCACGATGCGCTCGCGCGCGACGCCACGGCGCCCGAGCTCGGCGACCCGGCCGGCCAGATGGGCCGCCACCTCGGCGACGACATCGTCATGCCGGGGGGCCAGCTGCATGGTGCGCGGCTCGCCGCTCATGTGCATCAGGCACAGGCCGCACGAGGGATGCGACGCCACCGCCTCGACCGCCCCGGGCGCCCGCAGCGCCGCGATGTCGTTGACGATGTCCACGCCCAGATCCAGCGCACGCTGCATCACGCCAGCCTTGCAGGTGTCGATCGACACCGGCGCGCCCAGCGTCAGCGCATGGCGCAGCACCGGCGCCACACGCGCCCATTCCTCGTCCTCGGGCACCGGCTGCGAGCCCGGGCGGGTCGACTCGCCGCCGATGTCGAGGATGTCGGCGCCCTGCGCCAGCAGCGTCTCGCAATGCTGCAGCGACGCCTGCAGGGCACGCCCGCCGTCGGAGAAGGAGTCCGGCGTGGCATTGACGATGCCCATGACGCGCACGCGCCCCAGGTCGATCGCATGGCGGGTGGTGCGCCAGACCGGCGCGTCCTCTGAACGGGTCATGGTGTGAAGTCCAGGGCAGGAATTCAGGGGCAGAAAGCAAGAAAGGCCGGCAAAGCCGGCCTTTCTGGGCAGAGTTCCGGAAGACCGGAATCAGTCGGTTTCGCCGACCACGGCGACGGTCACGTCGACCACGACATCGTGGTGCAGCGCGATCGACACGGCGTGTTCGCCAACGACCTTCAGCGGGCCGTTCGGCAGGCGAACCTGAGCCTTGACGATCTCGACGCCTTGCGACTTCAGCGCTTCGGCGATGTCGGCGTTGGTCACCGAGCCGAACAGACGGCCGTCGACGCCGGCCTTCTGGGTGACCGACACGGTCTTGCCAGCCAGCTTCTCGCCTTGCACTTGGGCAGCGGCCAGCTTGTCAGCCTGGGCCTTTTCCAGTTCGGCGCGGCGGACTTCGAATTCCTTGATGGCCTTCTCGGTGGCACGGCGTGCGGCACCGGTCGGGATCAGGAAGTTGCGGGCATAGCCGTCCTTGACCTTGACGACATCACCCAGCACGCCCAGATTGGCGACCTTTTCGAGCAGGATCACTTGCATCGCGTTTCTCCTCTCAGACCTTGTGCTGGTCGCTGTACGGCAGCAGCGCCAGGAAACGGGCGCGCTTGATCGAGGTGGTCAGCTGACGCTGGTAGATCGCGCGGGTGCCGGTCAGACGGGCCGGCGTGATCTTGCCGTTCTCGCCGACGAAGTCGCGCAGGATGTCGAGATCCTTGTAGTCGATCGACTCGACACCGGCGACGGTGAAGCGGCAGAAACGCTTGCGCTTGAACAGCAGCGACTGCTGGTTGCGCTTGACCTTGCGGCCCTTGGAAAACTTGCTGCGCGGCGGGGGCATGAGGACCTCCTGATTACGGTGCGGATGTGTGAGGAACGGATTCGAACGAACTGATGTGGAACATGACGCCACGGCCGCTGCGCTGCTTGCCGAGGAAACCCCGGAAGAGCGCTTCCTGACCGATTTGCAGCAGCTGCAACCGTCCTGCCGCCTCGCCGATGGCGGTCGCGTGGATTTCCAGCGCAACCTGTCGAGGCGATCCGGCATGCTCGACCTGCGAGGCATGCGCCAGGCGGACATCGAGCGCCGGCAGACCGGCGGGGGTGTGGCGCAGCGCAGCGCGCTCGACGACGGTGGCCTGCAGGACAAGCTGGTTCATCGCGGTCGGGCGCGGCAGGCGTCAATGCCCGGCAATCAGGCGCTCGCCTCCTGCTGGGACTTGCGCGCTTCTTCCTTCTCGACGCGCTTCATCATCGACGACGGGCCGGTCTCGGCCTTGTCGCGGCGCACCGTCAGGTGACGCAGGATGGCATCGTTGAAGCGGAAGCCGGTCTCGATCTCAGCCAGGGTTTCCTTGCTGCATTCGATGTTCAGGCACAGGTAGTGCGCCTTGGCCAGCTTGTTGATCAGGTAAGCCAGCTGGAAGCGGCCCCAATCCTCGACACGGTGAACCTGGCCGCCCGAAGCGGTCACCAGGCCCTTGTAGCGTTCGAGCATGGCCGGAACCTGCTCGCTCTGGTCCGGGTGGACCAGCAGGACGATTTCATAATGACGCATTCCAACTCCTTGGGGGTTCCTGTTGCGGAAGCCGCCCCGCAGCGTCTGTCACGGGTGCAGCAAGGGGAAAAGCCGATCAGTATACACCGGATCCGCCCCGGCCTGAAAGAGGATCTCGCATCTTCGCGATGACCGCCTGCTGCTCAGGGCCGGGCCGGGGGGTCAGCAGGCTGGCCAGCACCAGCACCGCGGCTCCCGCCACCACGCCGAACACCCCGGAAGCCACAGGATCGATGCCCCACCAGCGACAGTCCTCCAGGGCGCGGGTGATGCCGAACATGCGCCGCAGCACCTCGTGGTTGGTCACCATGTAGACCACGCAGACCCCCAGACCGGTCAGCATGCCCAGCACGGCGCCGACCCGATTGGCCCGCTGCCAGAAGATGCCCAGCACCAGCGCGGGAAAGAAGGCCGCCGCCGCCAGCGAGAACGCCGCCGAGACGAACTGCAGGATGTCGGCAAAGCGCATCGAGGCCAGGAAGGCCGCCGCCAGCGCCACCACCAGCACCAGGAACTTGGACAGCATCACCCGACGCATGGCCGGGGCCTGGGGATTGATGAAACGGAAATACAGATCGTGCGACAGCGCATTGGAGATGGTCAGCAGCAGCCCGTCGGCGGTCGACAGCGCCGCGGCCAGCCCGCCAGCCGCCACGAGGTAGGTCACCACGAGCGGCAGGCCACCGATCTCGGGCGCGGCCAGCACGATGACATCGCCGCCCAGATGCAGCTCCGCCAGCTGCAGCAGACCATCGCCGTTGATGTCCTCGACCGAGACCAGCGAGGGATCGAGCTTCGACCAGCGCCGGATCCAGCCCGGCAGCTGATCGAAGGGCAAGCCGACCAGGTTGGTGAAGACCTCGTACTTGACCATCACCGCCAGCGCCGGCGCCGCCAGGTAGAGCAGCGCGATGAAGAACAGCGACCAGCCCACCGAGCGGCGCGCCTCGCTGACCGAGGGCGTGGTGTAGTAGCGCGTCAGCACATGCGGCATCGCGGCGGTGCCCAGCATCAGGCACAGCACGAGCGCCAGGAAGTTGCGCCGCCCCTGCTCGTAGTCGCGCCGCTGCTGCGCGTCGCCGCGCGGATCGCCGGCCACCACCGGCTGCGCCTGGGGCGGCAGTCCGCCCAGCGGCCGGGCCCGCTGCGTCGCCTGCTCGTAGTCGCGCTGGTAGGCCCGGCGGGCCTCTTCCTCGGTCTGCGGCCGGGTCAGCAGCCGGCGCTCGATCTGCTGGATGCGCGACGGCGGCGCCTCGGCCGCCTGCAGGGCGCGCGCCTGCGCCGACAGGGTCTCGACATCGTCGGCCATGGCCTGACGCACGTCCTGGAGCTTGTAGCGCGCGTCGGCCGCACGCACCTCGAGCTGGCGGATGACCGCCAGCTCGGCCGGATCGTCCTGCAGCATCTGCTCGCGCAGCGACACATGCGCGAGCTGCTGGCCGTAGGAAAACAGCGGAAAGGCGCTGCCCGTCTGGTTCAGCGACAGCCACACCACCGGGGTCAGGTAGGCGATGATCAGGATGATGTACTGCGCCACCTGCGTCCAGGTGACCGCGCGCATGCCGCCCAGGAACGAGCACACCAGCACGCCCCCCAGACCGACGAAGATGCCGATCTCGAAGCTGAAGCCGGTCAGGTGCGAGGTGATCAGGCCCACGCCGTAGATCTGCACCACCACGTAGACGAAGGACACCACCGTCACGGCCGCCACGCCGACCAGCCGCGGCCAGGTGCCGCCATAGCGGGCGCCGAGAAACTCGGGAATGGTGAAGTAGCCCAGACGGCGCAGGTAGGGCGCCAGCAGCAGCGCGACCAGACAGTAGCCGCCCGTCCAGCCCAGGATGTAGGCCAGCCCCGCGAACCCCTGCAGGTAGAGCACGCCGGCCGTGCCGATGAAGGAGGCGGCCGACATCCAGTCCGCGGCCGTGGCCATGCCGTTGTAGATGGCCGGCACCCGCCGGCCGGCGACGTAGTACTCGGACTCGTCGGTGGTGCGCGACATCAGGCCGATCGCGGCATAGACCGCCACCGTGGCGATCAGGAAGGTGCCGCCGATCCAGCTGCGCGGCCAGCCCGCCTGCTCCAGCGCCGACAGCAGGCCCACGAAGACCAGCACGCCCAGCGTGTAGAGCCCGTAGCGCCGGTTCAGCGTGCGGGTGAAAAGCCGGGTTTCCTCGGACGTCGGTCCGACAGGATCCCTCATGGCGCGGGGGCACGCGCCGATTCACGGCGCTCCAGGCGATCCATCACCCGCCCGTGCACCACGATGATCAGCAGATACACCCCGATCGCGCCTTGCGTGGCCCACCAGTAGCCGGCCGGCATGCTGCCGATGCGCCAGGCATCGAGCACCGGCGCCCACCACGACACGCCGAAGGTGACCCCGAACCACAGCAGCAGGCCCAGCACGGTCCACAGCCGCACGCTGCGCCAGTAGCGCGTGGCCGTCATCGCGCTCCTCGTCTCATCCATCACGTCAGGTCACCTCTGGCGTGAATTGTGCGCGCAAGCAGCCCCGAGGCGCCACGGGGGTGACACCGAGTTGGAGATGGATCAAGTCCGGGCTCCGGACACGGAAAAGGGGCCCGCCCTCACGGACGGGCCCCAGATCGCGGGGCGACGGCGACCGGCGCTCAGCGCTTGGCCAGACGCTGCCAGGTGTCGACCACCGTGTCGGGGTTCAGCGAGATCGACACGATGCCTTCCTGGGCCAGCCAGTCGGCGAAGTCCGGGTGGTCGCTGGGGCCCTGGCCGCAGATGCCGATGTACTTGCCGCGGGCACGGCAGGCGGCGATGGCGCGCGCGATCAGCGCCTTGACCGCCGGATCGCGCTCGTCGAAGTCGGCCGCCAGCAGCTCCAGGCCGGAGTCGCGGTCCAGACCCAGCGTCAGCTGCGTCAGGTCGTTCGAGCCGATCGACATGCCGTCGAAGAACTCGAGGTAGTGCTCGGCCAGGATGGCGTTGCTCGGGATCTCGCACATCATGATCAGGCGCAGCTCGTTCTGGCCGCGCTTGAGGCCCTGCTCGGCCAGCATGTCGACGACGCGCTCGGCCTGCTTCAGGGTGCGCACGAAGGGCACCATGATCTCGACGTTGGTCAGGCCCATGTCGTTGCGCACGCGCTTGAGCGCCTCGCATTCC
>JAUPTP010000180.1 GCA_030918015.1 Pseudomonadota bacterium | reverse complement strand
CGCTCGATGCCTATGACCGCTTCGTCGATCTGGTCGAGGAGTCGCTGGTCGAGGCTTGGCGCGCGCGTCGCACAGCGGTCTGATTCCAATGTGGCAACCCGGTTGCCAGCTAGCACGAGAACAATCCCATGAGCACGAAGACGAAGCTGCAGTCCGTCACCGACAGCCTGCGGGCGCTGACGGGCAATTCCCCCAACCTTCCCGCCGCAGCGCCTGTCGGATCGCAGCATGAGGCCGCCTCACCTGGACCGGCCGCGTTGCCGGCCACGCCCGGGCCCCAGTTCCCGCCGGTGGTGCCCCGCAGCGTGCCGCGCACCGGTCCGGGCCAGATGCTGCAGTTCCGCGGCCAGATGCTGGCGACCGAGAGCGAGCTCAGTCGCGTCAAGGAACAGCTGCGCGCCTATGACGGGGCGGCGGTCACGCGGCGGCTGGACACCGCGCAGATCGTGCCCAGCCGCTGGGCCAACCGCCATGCGGACGCCTTCGCCAATCCGGCCTTCCAGAGCCTGAAGCGCGACATCCAGCAGGCCGGCGGCAATGTCCAGCCCATCCTGGTGCGGCCCCTCGTGGATCAGCCGGATCGCTATGAGCTGGTCTTCGGGCATCGCCGCCACCGCGCCTGCGCCGAGCTGGGCCTGCCGGTGCTGGCGACCGTGGAGACCCAGGCGCTGTCGGATGTCGACCTGTTCGCGATGATGGATCGCGAGAACCGCGAGCGGGCGGACCTGTCGCCCTACGAGCAGGGCACGATGTACCGGCGCGCGCTGGACCAGGGGCTGTATTCGTCGAACCGGCGTCTGGCCAATGCGCTCGGGGTGTCGCACACCTGGGTGGCGAACGTGCTGCTGGTGGCGGACCTGCCGACAGCCGTGATCGACTGCTTCGCCTCGCCGATGGTGATCACGCACCGGCATGCCAAGACGCTGACCGCCGCCCTGGACGCCGATCCCAAAGGCGTGCTGCGCCGGGCCGAGCGCCTGCGCCTGCAGGAGCGATCGCTCGGGGCGGCGGCGGTGGTGGCCGAGCTGGTCGGCGAGACGGCCGACGAGGTGCGCTCGGCCGGGCCGCTGCTGCGGGGCGACGGGCGCGCGGCCGGGCGCTGGAGCCAGGACCGGGACGGGCGCATGTACATCCAGATCGATGCCGGCGCCCTGGGCGGCGCGATGACGCCCGAGGCGCTGGCGGCGGCCGTGGCCCGTCTGCTCGATCCCGCCTGAATCCGGCGGTCGGCCACGCCTGCACAGGTTGCACGCGCGTCGAGCGCTGCATCACCGCCTCCAGGCTTCAGTCAGACAGGCCTGGGCACGCCGTGCCCTTCTGGGCATCTCTGCGGACGGGCCGGGCGGACGAACGCAGGCGCGCGCCTGACGCCTTGACGATCTCGAACCACAGCACGCTCAGCAGCCCCAGCGTGCAGGCCAAGGCCAGATCCGGCGCCGACAGCGGGGCGAACCGCATGACACGGGCCGTCAGCGGCAGCTCAAGCGCGCACAGCAGCAGCACGAAGGCCAGGATCACGATGATCCAGAGGTTCCGATTCGGGATGCGCAGCGTGACGGGCAGGGGATCGACAGCCGAGCGGCTCGACAGGATGAGCGCCAGATTGGCGCTGACCAGGATGGCGAAGGCAAAGGCCCGCGCCTCGGGCTCCGGGCGCAGCGGCAGGATCCACGCAAAGCCCGCCAGGACCACCGCGAGCACGCCCAGACCCTGCCATGCCGCCTGCCACAGCACGCCGCGCGAGAGGATCGGGGCGGACACATCGCGCGGCGGCCGGCGCATGGCGGCCGGGTCCGGCGGCTCGTTCTCGAACGCGACCGAGCAGGCCGGATTGATGACCAGCTCGAGCAGCGCGATGTGCATCGGCTGCAGCAGCACCGGCCAGCCGGCCAGCACCGGCAGCAGCGCCATGCCGGCGATCGGCACATGCACCGCCAGCGTGTAGGCCATCGCCCGGCCGAGGTTGTCGAAGATGCGCCGGCCCGCGCGGATCGCCCGCACGATGGCGGCGAAGTCGTCTTCGACCAGCACCAGCGCGGCGGCCTGCCGTGCCACGTCGGTGCCCCTTCTGCCCATGGCCACGCCGACATGCGCGGCCCGCAGCGCCGGCGCATCGTTCACGCCGTCCCCGGTCATCGCGACGATCTCCCCGCGCGCCTGCAGCGCCTGCACGATGCGCAGCTTCTGCTCGGGCGCGATCCGCGAGCACACGCGCACCGTGGCCATCCGCTGGCGCAGGGCCTGGTCGTCCAGGGCCGAGAGCTCCTCGCCCGACAGCAGATCGTCCGGGTGGCCGGCGGGCAGCACCAGCGCGGCGGCCTGCGCGACCGCCCGTGCGGTCACGGGATGGTCGCCGGTGATCATGATCACGCGGATGCCGGCGGCCTGGCACTCGGCCACCGCGGCCGGGACCTCCGCGCGGACCGGATCGGACAGGCCGAGCAGCCCCAGGAAGTCGAAGTCGAGATCATGCACGCAGGACGGCCAGCGCCGGCCCGAGAAGGTGCCGCTGGCGACGGCCAGCACGCGCAGTCCGCGCGAGGCCATCTCGTCGACGAGCGCCTCGACCTGGCGCCTGCGCGGCGCATCGAGGTGGCACAGATCGATCACCGCCTCCGGCGCTCCCTTGGTGACCACCCTCTGCCCGGCCTGTCCCGGCGACGCCCAGGCGTGCGACAGGGCGCGCAGCGCCGGGCTGAGCGCGTAGACCTGCACCAGTCGCCAGCCCGGATGCGCCAGGGTCGGGCCGGACAGGACGCGCCGCCCCAGCCGGTGGATCGCCTGCTCCATCGGATCGAAGGGTTCCGCCACGCTGGCCAGCAGGGCACTTTCCAGCAGCGGCAGGAAGGGCTCGGGCAGGCGCGTCTGGCTGTCGTGCGCGGCCAGATCGAGCCGCTCCTGCAGCCGCGGGCCGGCGACCAGATGCACCACCGTCATGCGGTTTTCCGTCAGCGTGCCGGTCTTGTCGCTGCACAGCACCGTGATCGAGCCCAGCGTCTCGATGGCATGGATGCGCCGGGTCAGCACGCCTTCCTTCGACAGCCGGTGGGCGCCGAGGGCGGGGAAGACGGTCAGCACCACCGCGTATTCCTCGGGCAGCATGGCCATGGCCAGCGCGACGCCGGCCAGCAGGGCCTGCAGCCAGTCGCCGCGCAGCAGGCCGTGCAGCAGCACCATGGAGGCGCTGAGCCCCAGGGCCAGCCAGGCCAGCGTGCGCACCAGCCGGGCCGTCTGCCGCTGCAGCGGCGAGCGCTCCGTCTCCATCCTGGCCAGCAGGCTGCCGATGCGGCCGATCTCGCTGCGGGCCCCGGTGGCGGTGACGCGCGCCAGCCCGTGGCCCTGCACGAGCAGCGTGCCGGCGTGCACCCTGGGCTGGTCTTCGCCGCCGGGCACGAGGCGCACGAGCACCGGCCCGGCGACCGCACCCTGCTCGGCCGGACTGGCCGCACGCTTGCGCACCGGCGCGGCCTCGCCGGTCAGCAGGGACTCGTCGACGCAGACATCGCTGGCCGAGATCAGCAGCGCGTCCGCGGCGACCCGGTCGCCTTCGCCCAGCTGCAGCAGGTCGCCGCAGACCACCTCCGTGGCGGGGATCCGCTGTGGCTGGCCGTCGCGCACCACCTGCGCCTGCGGCAGGGTCAGGGCGTGCAGCGCCTCGATGGCCCGTGTCGTGCGGCCCTGCTGGTACAAGGTCATGCCGAGGGTGACGAGCACGAACACCAGCAGCGTCAGGCCGTCGCGCCGGTCGCCGAAGCCGAGGTAGAGCAGCCCGGCCGCCAGCAGCAGCAGGAACATCGGCTCGCGCAGGATCTCCGCCAGCATCGACCACCAGGCGCGGCGCGTCGTGTCGGGCAGCGCGTTGGGCCCCTGCTCGGCCAGGGCCTGTGCGGCCTGCTCGGACGACAGGCCCGAGCCGGATTGAAACCTTGCAACCATCGCATGCCTCCTGGTCCGGCGCGGGGGCTCCGGCTCGTTCCGGACGATCAGGCCATCCGGTGTGGCGGTCTGTGCGCTGGCCCACCGTGGAGCGGAGGCGCCTTCACTGCCAGCCGAATCGCCGGATGTAGATCCGCTTGACCTGCGTGGCGAGCGCGCCGTAGCCCAGCAGGATCAGCCCCAGCCCGCCGAAGTAGGCCGCGGGCAGCGCCTGCAGCCTGAAATGCGAGGCCAGCGGGCCCATCGGCAGCCACACGCCGGCCACCACGATGGCGGCGGTCATGGCCAGCAGCGTCGCGGACGCCCGGCTCTGGACGAAGGGAATCCTGGGCGTGCGCAGCAGGTGCACCACCAGCGTCTGCGTGAGCAGGCCCGCGACGAACCAGCCGCTCTGGAACAGGGCCTGGCGCGTCGGATCGTTCGCCCCGAACCCCCACCACATCAGCGCGAAGGTGGCCAGGTCGAACACCGAGCTGACCGGCCCGAAGCACAGCATGAAGCGCCCGATGCCCGACGCATTCCAGGCCAGCGGCCGCGCCAGCAGCTCGTCGTCGACCCGGTCGAAGGCCATGGCGGTCTGGCTGAGGTCGTACATCAGGTTCTGCACCAGCAGCTGCAGCGGCAGCATCGGCAGGAAGGGCAGGAAGGCGCTGGCCAGCAGCACGCTCAGGACATTGCCGAAGCTGGAGCTGGCGCTCAGGCGGATGTACTTGAGCAGGTTGCAGAAGGTGGTGCGGCCCTCGATCACGCCGTCGTCGAGCACCAGCAGGCTCTTCTCCAGCAGGATGATGTCCGCGGCCTCGCGCGCGATGTCCACCGCCGAATCGACCGAGATGCCGATGTCGGCCGCCCGCAGCGCCGGCGCGTCGTTGATGCCGTCGCCGAGGAAGCCCACCACATGGCCGCCGGCCCGCAGCGCACGCACGATGCGCTGCTTGTGCATCGGATCGAGCTTGGCGAAGAGATGGTGCCGGGCGGCGGCGGCCTGCAGCTCGGCATCGTCCATCGCCTCGATGTCCGCGCCGAGCAGGATCGGCCCGAGCGGCAGCCCGACCTGCCGGCACACGCCTTCGGTCACCAGCGCGTTGTCGCCGGTCAGCACCTTGACCTGGATGCCGTGCCCGGCCAGCCGGCGCAGCGCCGGAGCGGCCGAGTCCCTGGGCGGGTCGAGGAATCCGATGTAGCCGACCAGCGTCAGGCCGGCCTCGTCGGCCACCGTGCAGACGCGCCGGGACGGCGGCAGCGTCCTGACCGCCACCGCCACCACCCGCAGCCCCTCGCGGTTGAGCGCGCCGGCGCATGCCAGCGCACGCGCGCGCAGCTCGGCATCCAGCCGCCGCTCGCCCGGGCCGGGATCGTCGCCGACGCGAACCCGGTCGCAGACGGCCAGCACCTCCTCGACCGCGCCCTTGCAGATCAGCTCATGGCGCTCGGGCAGGCCCGCGACGGGCTGTGCGACCAGCACCGACATGCGCCGCCGCCGGAAGTCGAAGGGGATCTCGTCGATCTTGCGGGCCCGCTCGGCCTCCGGATCGCCGCCGCCCAGGTCGATCTGCTCGAGCACCGCCCGATCGAGCAGGTTCTTCAGCCCGGTCTGGAAACGGCTGTTGAGCCCGGCCAGGCGAAGCACCGCCTGCGAGGGCGCGCCGAAGGCGTCGGTGTGGCGCGACAGCGCGATGCGATCCTGCGTGAGGGTGCCGGTCTTGTCGGTGCACAGGACATCCATGGCGCCGAAGTTCTGGATCGCGTCGAGCCGCTTGACCACCACCTTGCGGCGGGCCAGCCGGACCGCCCCGCGCGCCAGCGTGGA
>JAUPTP010000179.1 GCA_030918015.1 Pseudomonadota bacterium | reverse complement strand
CTCCACCACGACGACGAGGACACCCAAGTCGTCATCTTTCGTCTCGGCGCCGAGGAATTCGGCGTGCCGATCATGAGCGTCCAGGAAATCGTGCGCCTGCCCGAGACGCTCACACGCGTGCCCCGCACCCCCGACTTCGTCGAGGGCGTGATCAACCTGCGGGGCACGGTGCTGCCGGTCATCGACCAGCGCCGCCGTCTCGGCATGGCAGCGATCGAGCGCAACGATCGTCAGCGCATCATGGTCTTCACGCTCGGCGGCCTGCGCACCGGCTTCATCGTCGACTCGGTCGCCGAGGTGCTGCGCATCCCCAGGCAGAACATCGCGCCGGCGCCCCAGCTCTCCGATGAGCAGATCCGTCTGATCGGTCGTGTCGCCCGGCTCGACGGCGACCGCCGTCTGGTGCTGCTGATCGATCCCACCCAGCTGCTGGCCGCACGCGAGGTGCGTGCCATCGAAGCCCTGGACCCTGCCGTGGAGCCGCGTACACCGCTGCCACTGGCCCAGGCCGCGTGACCCGCCCAAGGAGCACCCAAGATCATGCCCGGCAAGGTTCTTGTCGTCGATGACTCCGCACTGATGCGCAGGCTGCTTTCGGCCGTCCTGACCCAGGACGGCTGGACCGTCGCCACCGCCCGCAACGGGATCGAAGGCGTGGAGCAGTTGATCGAGTGGCAGCCCGATGTCGTCACGCTCGACATCAACATGCCCGAGATGGACGGCCTGACCGCGCTGTCGCTGATGATGCAGGCACGGCCCACGCCGATCGTCATGGTCTCGTCGCTCACGGAAAAAGGTGCGCAGGCCACGATGGAGGCGCTGGCCCTCGGTGCTGTCGATTTCATTGCCAAGCCAGGTGGCACGATCTCGCTGAGCATCGAGGACATCCAGAGTCAGCTGCTCGAGAAGATCCGCACGGCTTCCCGCGTGCGCATGCGTGCCAGCCGGTCCCTGGCGGCCGTGCCGCCACCGACGCCCGCACCGACTCCGGTCGTCACGCGACCGACCGTGCGCCCACCGGCGAAGTTCCAGCCAAGCCTGGGCGCCTCAGCAGCGTCCCCCCGCACCGGTCCGGGTCGGTGCCCTGGCCTGGTGATGATCGGCATCTCGACGGGCGGGCCGCGAACGCTGGAGGACGTTCTGCCTCAACTGCCGGCTGACTTTCCGTGGCCGGTGCTGGTGGCCCAGCACATGCCGGCGAACTTCACGCTCGCCTTCGCCCAGCGCATGAACCGCTTGTGCGCCCTCGAGGTGGTCGAGGTCAGCGACCCGGTGCCGATCGAGCCCGGGCGGGTCTACATCGGGCGGGGTGGCACCGACCTGGTCGTGACTGAACGGCTCGGCAGGCTGATCGCCCAGGCGCGCCCGGAAACCCCCGGCCACCCCTGGCACCCTTCCGCCGATGTCATGGTCGAAAGCGCGATGAAGGTGATGTCGGCCAGCCAGATCATCGGGGTGCTGATGACCGGCATGGGCCACGATGGCGCCAAGGCGATGACCGAGCTGAAGGCCCGGGGTGGACGCACGATCGCCGAGGCCGAGTCGACCTGCATCGTCTTCGGCATGCCCTCCGAGCTCATCCAGCGAGGGGGTGCCAGCCTGGTCCTGCCCTGCACCGATGTGGCCCGGCAGCTGCGCCACTGGGTGCAGCGGATCCACTGAACACGACAAAGCACCACCGCACGCACGGCCCGAGGCCACAGGGGACACGCAACATGGGATTGAGAAAGAGCAATTTGCCGGAACCTCTGCGCGAGGTCGTCGATCGCGGCTACCCGCGCGATGTCGACGGACTGATCGCGCAGCTGCGTGGTGGAGACACCGAGCAGCGCCGATGGGCGGTCCGCGACCTGATGGCTCACCCCCAGGCGGCCGCGGCACTGGGCACGCACCTGATCGACGAACGCGAGCCGGTCGTGCGCGAGGCCATCTTCCTGGCGCTGGGCACGATGGCCTCAGAAGAATCGGTCAATGCCCTGCTGCCGCTGCTGCGCAGCGAGGACGCCAAGCTGCGCAACGGTGCCATCGAGGTCCTGTCGGGCCTGCCACGGGTGATCGGTCCACGCATCTCGGCGCTGCTGCTCGATGCCGACCCGGACGTCCGGATCTTCACCGTGAACCTGTTGGGTGACCTGCGCCATGAGCAGGTGACCCAGTGGCTGCAGCAGGTGCTGCTGTCCGACAGGGAAGTCAATGTCGTGGCGGCGGCCATCGAGGTCATGGCCGAAACCGGCGAGCCCGAGCACATCGAGGCGCTGCGCGAAACACGCAAGCGCTTTGCCGACGACCCCTTCATCGGCTTTGCCGTCGATGTGGCGATCGAGCGCATCCGGGCCTCGTGACGAGGCCCATTCGTGAAAGCCCCCCGATGAAAGCCGCCACCGCCATCGCCCGACCGACGATCAGCGACGCGGACTTCTTGAAGTTCCGCGAGTTCTTCTACCGAAAGACCGGCATCCATTTCGACGAGAGCAAACGCTACTTCGTCGACAAGCGGCTTGTCGAGCGCATCGAGGCCACCGGCGCCGACAACTTTCGCGCCTATTTCATCGCGCTGCGCTTCGAGGCCGACGGCCGCGAACTGCAACACCTCGTCAACTCGATGACGGTCAACGAGACCTACTTCTTCCGCGAGGCCTACCAGTTCGACTGCCTGGTCAGCGACATGCTCGCGGAAGTGTCGCGGCGCAAGCGCAAGGGCAGCCGCATCCGAATCTGGTCGATCCCGTCCTCGACCGGCGAGGAGCCGTACTCGATCGCGATCTACCTGCTCGAGCGCTGGCCACAGATCGACGACTACGAGGTCGAGATCCTGTCGTCGGACATCGACACGACGGTGCTGGCTGCGGCCGAACGAGGCATCTACTCGGCCCGCTCGGTCGCCAATCTGCCCAAGCACTATCTCGACAAGTACTTCAAGCGCCTGTCGGACAACGAATACGAGATTTCCCGCGATCTGGTCTCCGCCGTCGACTTCAGCCGGATCAATCTCAGCGATGCGGATGACACGCGCCGCTTTCGCGACATCGACGTGATCTTCTGTCGCAACCTGCTGATCTACTTCGATGACCTTTCGCGCCGCCTCGCTGCCGAAGCGATGTATGACGCGCTGACACCCGGTGGCTTCGTCTGCCTGGGGCACTCTGAGTCCATGAGCCGTATCTCGTCGCTTTATGCCGTGCGCCGGTTCCCGGACGCGATGGTCTACCAGAAACCCCTTCCCGGAGAGCGCCCATGAAGCACATCCTCGTGGTCGACGATGCCGCGACCGTGCGCATGTACCACCGCAAGATGCTCGGCGATGCAGGCTGGACCATCGACGAGGCCGTGAACGGGCTGGAAGCGCTGGAGCGCGTCCTCGCACGGCCCGCTGGCCAGGCCTACGATCTTTATGTCGTCGACATCAACATGCCGAAGATGGACGGCTACACCCTGGTGCGAGAGCTGCGCCGGCTGCCCCAGGCAGCACAACAGCCGGTGCTGATGGTCTCCACCGAAGCCCAGCTGCACGACGCGATGGCGGCGGAAGAGGCCGGCGCCAATGTCTATCTCGTCAAGCCGGCCCGACCCAAGGAACTTGTCCTCACTGCCGCACTGATGATGGGTGATGCCGAGACGGCACGCCGCGTCGCGGCCGAACGCACGCAGGGAGTCAGTGCATGAACTCGACAGAGTTGCTCGAACAGTTCATCTTCGAGGCCAGGGAATGCCTCGAACGCATCGGCCATCGGCTGCTTGACGTCGAGAAGACCCCCAACGATGGGGAGCTGCTCAATGACCTGTTCCGCCAGGTCCATACGCTCAAGGGCAACTGCGGCCTGTTCGAGTTCCGTGCTCTCGAGCGTGTCGTGCATGCTGGAGAGGATCTGCTCGACCGGGTGCGCAACGGCAATCTGGCGTACAGCCCGGCGATTGCCGACACCCTGCTCGAGGCGATGGATTTCACCTCCGAGCTGATCGACACGATTTCCTCTCAGGGAGAGCTGCCGGCCCATGCCGACGAGCGTGCCGTGCCGATCGCCCAACGGCTGCGACAGCATCTGGTCCTGCCCGAGCCGATCTCGTCCGGGCCGGTGTCGAGCGTCACCCGGCTGACCGAGGCCGTCTCGCCCGCCGAGCCTCTGGTGCTGCCGCTCTGGACCGACAGCATTCCCGAGGCTGCGCGGACATCGGGACGGATCGCCATCCGCTATCAGCCGGAATCCGACTGCTTCTTCAAGGGCGAAGATCCCTGGCACCACGCGCGGCTGACACCCGGTCTGCGCCACCTCTGCGTGCATGCCCGACAACCGTGGCCCAGCGATGACAGCTTCGATTGCTACAGCTGCAACCTCGATCTGATCATCGTCAGTGATGCGCCCGAGAGCGAGGTCCGAGCGCACTTCCGGTATGTTCCCGAACAGATGGAAATGCTGGTCTTGCCAGCGCTGTCCACCGCGACCGCCACCAGCGAACGCACAGAGGACAACATGTACCGGATCGCCCCCTCGGACGCAGCGGCAGAGGAACAGGATGCGCTGATCCTGCACCGCCTGCAGCAGATCTGGGACGACCAGTGCCGCCTGCTGGGGCGATCCGGTGTGGCAGCCGGTACCGTGGCCTCTGCACGCACGACCCTGCAGCATCTGCTGGCCTGTGTCGATGACGATGCCGCGCGCGTCGCCCACGCCACATTGGCCCAACTGCCCCCAGGGCCGGCGCCGCTGCTCCACTGGGCTCGCCAGCACAGACCGGGCAGTCCGCTCGAGCACGGCGCACCCGCCACCCCCACCAAGCCAGGAGAGCATGCGACAGCACCCGGCAGCACGCTGCCGGGCGCGCGACCGGGACCGTCCCCGGCAGGCGATGAAGGCGCCTCGACCGATCGCACCCAGAAGGTGCTGAAGGTCTCGCAGGACAAGATCGACCGGCTGATGGAGCTGATCGGCGAGATGGTGGTGGCCAAGAACGCCCTGCCCTATCTGGCGACACGCGCCGAGACGGTCTTCCAGCAGCGCGAGCTGGCCCGCGAGATCAAGGCGCAGTACTCGGTGATCAACCGCATCGCCGAGGACATGCAGCACGCGATCATGCAGGTGCGCATGCTGCCGGTCGGGATCATCTTCCAGCGCTTCGGCCGCCTGGTGCGCGACATCGGCAAGAAGCTCGGCAAGGACGTCTCGCTGGTGGTCGAGGGCGAGGAGACCGAGGCCGACAAGAACGTCATCGAGTCGCTGGCCGACCCGCTGATCCACATCCTGCGCAACAGCCTGGACCACGGGCTGGAGACGCCCGACGTGCGCATGGCCAGCGGCAAGCCGCCGCAGGGCGTGCTGCGCGTCTCGGCGCGCCAGGAAGGCGACCGCGTCGTGCTGACGATCAGCGACGACGGCGCCGGCATCGACACCGAGCGGGTGCGGGCCAAGGCGGTCGAGCGCGGCCTGATCCCGGCCGACCGCGCCTCCTCGCTCAGCGACGTGGAAGCGGTGCAGCTGGTGTTCCTGCCGGGCTTCTCCACGGCCGAATCGATCTCCGACCTGTCGGGGCGTGGCGTCGGCATGGATGTGGTGCGCACCGCGGTCGAGCGCATCAACGGCCAGGTCGAGCTCGAGAGCGAGCGCGGTCGCGGCACCACGGTGCGACTGACGCTGCCGCTGTCGATGGCGGTGACCAACGTGATGATGATCGAGGCTGGCGGGCGCCACTTCGGCGTGCCGATGGACCTGATCGTCGAGACGGTGCGGGTGCCGGCCGAGGACATCCACCACTTCAAGA
>JAUPTP010000178.1 GCA_030918015.1 Pseudomonadota bacterium | reverse complement strand
TGTCGCTGGGTGCACGCCCCGGTGCGGATGTGTCCGAGCTGAGCGCGAAGATGGCCGCGCTGGTCACGCCGACCAATGTGGAGAACAACAAGGGCTTCTTCACCGTGACGCTGTCGTGGTCGGTGCCGGCCTCCGAGATCGGGCAGCGGCTGAATGAGAAGGGTGTCATGGCCGATATCGAAAACGATTTCGACCTGCATGTGGTCGAGCCCACGGGCACCCATGTCTACTACGGTCTGCCGGCCCGCACGACCAATGGCGTCGCCACGGTCGCTCGCCAGGGAGATGCCGGTTATCTGGACAAGGACAGCCAGACGGTGGGGCCCGAGCACTATTACGCGTCCTGTGACGAGGCGGTGCTCAAGGAAGGCGAGTACAAGATCGTGGCCACCCAAGAAGGGATGAGCAAGCAGGAGGACAGCTACCTGACGCTGCAAGTGGCTTTCGCGAAATCGGGCGAGGTCTTCAGCAAGACGTGGAACGCGAAGGCGGCCCAGGCCAGTGGCGCCGTTGGCTCGTTCATCGATCCGACAAAGTCGCTCACCACCCCGCAGATCACGGTCAAGGTGACCAAGCTGGCCGATGGCGACTGGAAAGCTTCGCTGGTGAATTGACGCGGTCCCCGCGATCCCAAAAAAGCCGCGGCCTTGGCCGCGGCTTTTTTTTGTCGCAACGCCCGCTTCAAGAAATGCCCGCCAGTCAGATCATTATTGTCGTGATCGCTTCTTGAGATTTTGGTTCATATTCCATGAGTCCATAAGCCTGCTTGGTGATTTCCCAGGCGAATTGATTTCATTCTTTATGGAGAAGGTGTATGAAAAAATCACGAACCATAGTGTCGGGAGATGACCTGTCCAAGGTCTTGTCGCAGGAAATGATTGGTGGCCTGGACTTTCTGCGTGCTGTCGCGGTTTTGCTGGTCGTCGTGGGTCATATTTCCGAAGGCGCGGGGAAATATATTCCTCTGCTCGGGGATGCCAGTGGCATCGGGGTGGGCATATTTTTTGTCATATCGGGGTTTTTGATCAACCACCTGTTGATGAATGAATTCGAGCGGACAGGTGGACTGAACATCGGTTCGTTCTATCGGCGGCGTTGTGCACGGCTGCTGCCTGTGTTTTTCTTGTATGTGGCAGTGGTGGTTTCTGTCCGCATCATGAAAGGGCAGCCAGTCCCCTGGGATGCCGTCGTTGCAGCACTTTTTTATTTCATCAACTACCATCAGGCCTGGACGGGAGCCGAGAGCAACATTGTTTCGCATTGCTGGTCATTGGCGGTTGAGGAGCAGTTTTATTTTTTGTGGCCAATGATTCTTGTCCTGCTGATGAAGGCCCGACGATCAGTCGCGCATTTTCTCATCTGTGGCATCGCGCTGGTCTGGATCTGGCGGGTGATCGTCGTGCTTTCTGGGGGATCGGAAGCTTATCTCTACCGTGCACTGGAAACGCGTGCCGATGGATTCTTGACCGGTTGCCTGCTGAGTGTCCTGCTGCGGCAGAGAAAAAACATGGAGATTTTTTCCGGGCTGATGAATCTGCCATTTCTGACTGGCGGATTGATTATAGCCTTGGTCTTGTGCATCCATGGCGAGCGATATTCTGTCGGCGTGCGATACGGGGTCATCATGATGATCGAGCAGCCGCTGATGGCGCTGATTCTGCTCAGAACCATGCTGGCATCGAATCAGGGTGGCGTGAGCGGCTTGCTGGTCAACCATCCCGTGATGGTGCTGGTGGGTAGAACCTCGTACGGCATCTACCTGTTTCATGGCCTGATCGGCTACACGGCCATGATGGCTGTCATGCGCCTCTCGGACGGTAATTTCCCTGTGTCGCTGGCCTGCGTGCTGATCGTGCTGGTGTTGACGATGTGGGCCGTGTTGCGGTGGTTCGAAACCCCGGCACGGCGCTGGCTTGCGGGGCCAGCGACCGTGCATCCGCCCGTCGATCTTCCGTCAGCGGGCGTTGCGCGTTTGCCGATCCGGGCCGCGGTCTGAACCGGTCTCAGAGATCCTGATCCAGCGCCCGCGCCACGCCCAGCAGCGCCGGCGACACGCTGGCGTCGATGACGAAGACCGGCATCTGCGCCAGATAGGCCTGGAAGCGGCCCTTGGCCTCGAAGCGGGCGCGGAAGGGCGAGCGGTCGAGAAAGCCGCCCAGGCGCGGCACGATGCCGCCGCCGATGTAGACCCCGCCCAGCGCGCCCAGCGTCAGCGCCAGGTTGCCCGCGACGCTGCCCAGCAGCGCGCAGAAGTGCTGCGCCGCCTCGACGCTGCGCGCGCACTCGCCCGAGAGCGCGCGGCCGCTGACGTCGGCCGGCGTCGATGCGGCCGCGGCCACGCCGTCGAGCAGGCAGGCCGCCTCGTACAGCGCCACCAGGCCGGCGCCGCAGATCGCGCGCTCGGCCGAGGCATGGCCATAGCGCTCGCGCAGCACCGCGATGATCGCCTCCTCGCGCGCGTCGCTGGCGGCCAGCGTCACATGGCCGCCTTCGCCCGACAGCGCCACCCACTGGTCGCCCGCCGGCACCAGGCCCGACACGCCCAGGCCGGTGCCCGGACCGATCAGCGCGATGGCGGACTGCGCCCGCGCGGCACCGCCGCCGACCTGGCGCAGCTCGTGCGGCTGCAGCGAGGGCAGCGCCAGCGCCAGCGCGGTGAAGTCGTTGAGCACGATCAGCCGCGCCAGCCCCAGCTCGGCCTGCAGGCCCGAGATCGAGAAGCCCCAGTGGTGGTTGGTCATGCGGACCTCGTCGCCGGTGACCGGGTTGGCGATGCCCATCGCCATCGCGCCGGCCTGGCCCAGGCCTTCGCCGGCGAGGTAGGCGCGCACCGCGTCGGCCAGCGTCGCGTGCTCGGCGCAGGGCAGGGTGCGGACCCGGTCGATCGCGGCGCCGTCATGCGCGATCCAGCCGAAGCGGGCGTTGGTGCCGCCGATGTCGGCCACGAGGCGGGGGTAGGGCGAACGGGAGCTCATCTGCAGGGCGTTCAGTCGGGAATGAAGAGGAAGGTGCGGACAGGCGCAGGCCGGAAACGGCAGCGGCGCGCCATCCTAGCGCGCCGCAGGTTTCGTGCCCAGAACAAGCCGGCCGGCGAGGCCGGCGCGTCCGGGCCGGGCGGATCAGCGGCCCAGGCGCTTCTCGGTCTCGCTGTCGAAGAGGTGGACCGCGTCGGTCGACCAGCTCAGGTTCACCCGGTCGCCGACCTGCTCGTCGACATGGCCGGGCACGCGCACCACCATCGGGCCGGCGGCGGTCTTGACCGACACATAGGTCTCCGGGCCGGTGGGCTCGAGCATGGTGATCTCGCCGGGCAGGCCGCTGGCGGCGAAGCTGATCTTCTCCGGGCGCAGGCCGTAGATCACCTGGCGGCCGGCGGCGGCCGCGGCCTGGTGCTCGGCGTGGGTGGCCAGCAGCGTGCCGCCCACCGACACGCCGCCGGCGGCGACCGTGCCGCGCAGCATGTTCATCGCCGGCGAGCCGATGAACTCGGCCACGAAGACGGTGGCGGGGCGGGCGTAGATGTCGTCGGGCGTGCCGAACTGCTGCACCACGCCGCCCTGCATCACCGCGATGCGGTCGCCCAGCGTCATCGCCTCGACCTGGTCGTGGGTGACGTAGACGGTGGTCGTCTTGGTGCGCTGGTGCAGCTGCTTGATCTCGGCGCGCATCTCCACGCGCAGCTTGGCGTCGAGGTTGGAGAGCGGCTCGTCGAAGAGGAACAGCGCCGGATCGCGCGCCAGGGCGCGGCCCATGGCCACCCGCTGGCGCTGGCCGCCGGACAGGGCGCCGGGCTTGCGCTCGAGCAGGTGCTCGATCTGCAGCATCTTGGCCACGCGGGCCACGGCCTTCTCGCGCTCGGCCTTCGGGACCTTGCGCATCTCCAGGCCGAAGGCGATGTTCTCGGCCACGTTCATGTTCGGGTAGAGCGCGTAGCTCTGGAACACCATGGCGATGTCGCGGTCCTTGGGCAGCGTGTTCGTGACGTCGCGCTCGCCGATGTGGATGGTGCCGCTGGTGGGGCTGTCGAGGCCGGCGATCATCGACAGCAGCGTCGACTTGCCGCAGCCCGACGGGCCCACCAGGATCAGGAACTCGCCCTTCTCGATCTCGAGATCGATGCCCTTGAGGATGTGGATGTCGCCGCTGTAGGTCTTGCGGACGTTGCGGATGGAAAGTGCGCCCATGATGAGATCCTGAATCCTTCTTAACCCTTGACGGCGCCGGCGGTCAGCCCGCGCACGAAGTACTTGCCTGCGACGACATAGACGAGGAGCGTCGGCAGCGCGGCGATCATCGCGGCGGCCATGTCCACGTTGTATTCCTTGACCGAGCTGGAGGTGTTGGCCAGGTTGTTCAGGCCCACCGTGATCGGCTTGGAGTCGGCGCCGGAGAAGACCACCCCGAACAGGAAGTCGTTCCAGATGTTGGTGAACTGCCAGATCAGCGTGACGACCAGGATGGGCGTCGACAGCGGCAGCACGATGCGCACGAAGATGCGGAAGAAGCCGGCGCCGTCGAGCATCGCCGCCTTGATCAGCTCGTCGGGCAGCCCGATGTAGTAGTTGCGGAAGAACAGCGTGGTCGAGGCCAGGCCCATCAGCACATGCACCGTGATCAGGCCCCAGATCGAGTCCGACAGGCCGATCCAGCCCAGGATCTGCGACATCGGCAGCAGCACCACCTGCAGCGGCATGAACACGCCGAACAGCATGAAGGAGAACAGCAGCTCGCTGCCCTTGAAGCGCCACTTGGTCAGCACGTAGCCGTTGAGCGCACCCAGCGTGGTCGAGACCGCCACGGCCGGGATGATCATGGCCATCGAGTTCCAGAAGTAGGGCTGCAGGCCGTTGCAGTCGGTGCCGGTGCAGGCGCTCGACCAGGCCTTGGCCCACGCCGTGAAGTCCAGCGCGGCCGGCAGCGCCAGCAGGCTGCCGCCGCGGATCTCGCTCATGTCCTTCAGCGAGGTCACGAGCATCACGTAGAAGGGCAGCAGGAAGAACAGCGCGAAGACGCCGAGCAGGCCGAAGATGATGAAGCGGTGGACGTTTTTCATGAGGGGACTCTCCGCCGGCGCCGGATCAGCGGCGCTGCGAGCGCAGCTCGCTGTACAGATAGGGCACGACGATGGCTGCGACGGTGGCCAGCATCACGGTGGCCGAGGCCGCGCCCAGGCCGATCTGGCCGCGGGTGAAGGCGTGGGTGTACATGAAGGTGGCCGGCACGTCGGTGGCGAAGCCGGGGCCGCCTGCGGTCAGCGCCATCACCAGGTCGAAGCTCTTGATCGCGATGTGCGCCAGCACCATCAGCGTCGAGAAGAAGACCGGGCGCATGCTCGGCACGATGATGCGCCAGTAGATCTGCGGCAGCGTCGCGCCGTCGATCTGTGCGGCCTTGATGATCGAGTCGTCGATGCCGCGCAGGCCGGCCAGGAAGAGGGCCATCACGAAGCCCGAGCTCTGCCAGACGCCGGCGATCACGACCGTGTAGATCGCCATGTCGGGGTCGACCAGCCAGCCGAAGCGGAAGTTCTCGAAGCCCCACTGGTTCATCAGGTGCTCCAGGCCCAGGCCGGGGTTGAGGATCCACTTCCAGGCGGTGCCGGTGACGATGAAGCTCAGCGCCATCGGGTAGAGGTAGATCGTGCGCAGCAGGCCTTCGGCACGGATCTTCTGGTCGAGCAGGATCGCCAGCAGCAGGCCCAGCGCCATGCCGATGCCGATGAACAGCACCGAGAAGATGCCCAGATTCTTCAGCGCCACCATCCAGC
>JAUPTP010000177.1 GCA_030918015.1 Pseudomonadota bacterium | reverse complement strand
GCGCGACACCCGCGGCCGGGCCGGGACCGGGGCCCGTCGCCTGGCCCGGCACGCCGGTGGCCGGCGGCGGCAAGCGCGGCAGATCCAGCGTGAGCTGAGCCGCCCCGCCCTGCGGCCCGATCTCCACCTGACGCGGACTGACCGACTGCAGCACCCAGCGCTCGTCGACCAGGCTGCCGACGCGCACCACCCGGGCCGGGCGGTCATCGACCGCCAGCATCGCCCAGCCACCGCCGCCGGACTGCGCCACCGCACCGATCAGGCGAAAGCGCGCGGCCGCCGCCGGGGCAGCGGGCGCACCGGCGCCCGCCGGCACCGCACCGAGCATGCGCAGCACATCGCCCCGCACGGCCTGGTCGGTCGCGACGGTCTGCGCCTGCGGCGGCAGGCCGCCCGGACGCACGCCCAGGCGCAGCCCCCAGAAGACCAGGCTGCCCGCCAGGGCCGCCCACACCAACCATGCTGTCCAACGTGCTGCCATGACGACGGATTATGATCGACGGCCTTGCCGTCTCACGGCCCGACAGGATTGCCCGAATGAAAAGTTCGCGTCTCGCCCACGCCGCCGCACGCGGCTTCACTCTGATCGAGCTGATGGTGGTGCTGGTCATCATCGGCGTGCTGGCGGCGCTGGTCGTGCCCAACGTGCTGGACCGCGCCGATGATGCGCGGGCCACGGCCGCCCGCACCGACGTCAACAACCTGATGCAGGCGCTCAAGCTCTACCGGCTCGACAACCAGCGCTACCCGAGCGGCGAACAGGGTCTTCAGGCCCTGGTCGCCAAGCCGGCGGCGGGCCCGGCCCCGTCCAACTGGAAGCCCTACCTCGACAAGCTGCCCAACGACCCCTGGGGCCGCGCCTACCAGTACGCCAATCCGGGCGTGAAGGGGCCGATCGATGTCTTCAGCTACGGCGCCGACGGCCAGGCCGGCGGCGAGGGCAAGGACGCGGACATCGGCTCCTGGCAGTGAGCCGGACCGGGCAGCGCGGCTTCACGCTGCTGGAGCTGCTGATCGTCGTGACCATCGTCGCGCTGGCCAGCGCCGTCGTCACGATGGCCCTGCCCGACCCGGCCTCGACCCGGCTCGAGCGCGAGGCCTCGCGGCTGGCGGCCATCCTGGAGGCCGCGCGCGTGCAGGCTCGCGCCGGCGGCCTGCTGGCGGGCTGGGCGCCGGGTCCGGCCCGGCGCGACGGCGCGGCCGATGCCGACTTCCATCTCGAAGGCCTGGGGCCGGACCATGGTCTGCCCGAGCACTGGGCCGAGCGCGATCTCTCCGACCAGCTCCAGATCCAGCTGCCGCCAGGCCAGCGCCTGCTGGTGCTCGGGCCTGAGCCGGTGATTCCGGCGCAGCGCCTGGTGCTGCGCCTGGACGACCGCAGCGTGGTGCTGGGCACCGACGGCCTGGCGCCCTTCGCGGTCGTGCCGGAGAGCGCGGATGCGCAACGCTGAACGCGGCCTCACCCTGATCGAGGTGCTGGTGGCGCTGACCATCGTCGCGCTGACGCTGGCCGCCGGCATCAAGGCCGCCGGCGCGCTCAGCGGCAACGCCGAGCGGCTGGAAGGCACGCTGGCGGCGCAGTGGTGCGCCGACAACCACCTCACCGGCCTGCGCCTGTCGCGCCAGCTCCCGGCCATCGGCGACACCGAATTCGGCTGCGAGCAGCTCGGGCGCAGCTACTCGGGCCGCGTCTCGGTGCGCCCGACCCCCAACCCGCTGTTCCGCCGCATCGACGTGCGCATGCTCGACGCCGACGGCCAGAGCCTGCTGGTCTACAGCACCGTCATGTCGAGGCTCTGATGACACAGCCCTCTCGCCGAGGCCCGCGGGGCTTCACGCTGATCGAGCTGCTGGTGGCGCTGTCGATCATGGCCGTGATGGCCGCGATGGCCTGGCAGGGTGTCGACGCGGTGGTGCGCAGCCGCGAGATCACCCAGGCCCACATGGAGCGGCTGCTGCGGCTGCAGTCGGTGCTGGCGCAATGGGACACCGATCTGCGCGAGGTGCAGGACTCGCAGGTGGTGCCCGGCCTGAACTTCGACGGCGCCACGCTGCGCCTGACCCGCCGCCGCCCCGAGGGCCTGCAGGTGGTGGCCTGGACGCTGCGCGGCGGCACGCTGTGGCGCTGGAGCGCGCCGGCCGTCACCTCGACCGACGCGCTGCAGGAGCACTGGATGCGCAGCTACCAGCTGCTCGGCAACGAGGCCGGCACGCTGGCGATGCTCGAAGGCGTCGCGCAGTGGCAGCTCTACACCTACCACACCAGCAGCAGCAGCTGGAGCAACGCGCAGTCCAGCGGCGACGTGGCGCCGGCCGCCACGCCAGCCCCGCCGACCGAGAACGGCAGCCCGCCGGCCGATGCCGCAGCCCGGCCGCCCCAGGGCGGACCGCCGGGCGCCCCCGGCGCGGTGGCCGCCGCCCCGACGGTGATCGTCAACCAGGAGGTGCTGCCCGACGGCCTGCGCCTGATGCTGCGCTTCGGCGAAGGCGGCACCGCCACCGGCACGCTGCAGCGCGACCAGCGCCTGATCCATCCATGAGCACCGCGATGATCCGCCCTCCCCGACGCCAAGGCACCCGCGGCGCGGCCCTGCTCACCGCGATGATCCTGGTGACCGTGGTGGCGACGCTGGCCTCGGGCATGCTGTGGCAGCAGTGGCGCGCGCTGCAGGTCGAGGCGGCCGAGCGCACCCAGACCCAGGCGCAGTGGCTGCTGCAGGGCGCGATGGACTGGTCGCGCATGATCCTGCGCGAGGATGCCCGCAGCGGCGGCACCGACCACCTCAACGAGCCGTGGGCCGCGCCGCTGGCCGAGGCGCGCCTGTCGACCTTCCTGGCGGCCGACCGGCAGATGAGCGAGGGCATGCCCGACGCCTTCCTGTCCGGCCGCATCGAGGATGCGCAGTCGCGCTACAACCTGCGCAACCTGGTCCAGCAGGGCAAGATCAGCCCGCCGGAGCTGCAGACCCTCGAGCGGCTGTGCGAGCACATCGGCCTGGGCTCGGATGTCGCGCAGCGGCTGGCGCAGGCCCTGCGCCGGGCCACGCCGGGCGGCGCCACCGAGGCGGAAGCCTCCCCGTCGATCGGCGGCGCGGCGATCCCCCTGCCGGTGATGCCCGCCTCGGTCGAGGATCTGGCCTGGCTTGGCCTGTCCGAGGCCGTGGTGCGCCAGCTCCAGCCCTATGTCGTGCTGCTGCCGCGCGAGACGCCGGTGAACCTGAACACCGCGCCCAAGGAGGTGATCGCCGCGGTGCTGCCCGGCACCGACCTGGCCAGCGCCCAGCGCCTGGTGCAGTCGCGCCTGCGCGAGCCGCTGCGTGCGCCCGACGACGCCAAGCGGGTGCTGGGCGAGCGCGCCCTGACCGATGCGCGCCGGGTGAGCGTGAACAGTGCGTATTTTCTCGTGACGGGCTCGCTGCGGCTCGATACGCTGGTGATCGCGCAGCGCTCGCTGATCGAGCGGCAGGGCCGGGACGTGCGGCTGCTGTCGAGCCGCCGGCTGACCGATCCGGCCGAGCTGCAGGCGCTGGGCCGGCCCTGAGCCCCTGGGGCGGGCCGTTCATGAAACGGATACCACGCCCGGTCAGAGTCCGCCCCGCCCGCCCCCCTACAATCGGTCGAACCGCCCGAATCCGCATGAGTCTGCTCGTCGTCCAACTGCCCGCCCGCCCGCGCCTGCATCCGCAGCTCCGACCGGCCCCGGCCCCGGAACTGGGCTGGGTGCTGAGCACGGACGGCCGCACCGTCCAGGCGGAGGGCCGCAGCCCCGCCGCCCTGCTGCCGCAGGCCGGCACCCGGGTGGCGGTGTGCGCCCCGACCGATGTGGCCTTCCACCGCATCGACTGGCCCAAGGCCCCGCCGGCGCGCCTGCGCGCGGCGCTGGCCGGCCTGGCCGAGGACGCGCTGCTCGACGAGACCGAATCCCTGCACCTGGCCGCGGCGCCCGATGCCCAGGCCGGCGCCCCCGGCTGGCTGGCCGCGATCGACCGGGAGTGGCTGCGCACCCAGATCGCCACGCTGGAGAGCGCCTGCGGTCACCCGATCGACCGGGTGGTGCCGGCGCTGTGGCCCGACACCCAGGCCCGCGGTCATTTCCATGTCGATCCGGAAGACGAGCCGCCCCGCCCCCGGCTGAGCTGGGTGGACGCGCAAGGCGTGTCGACCTGGCCGATCAGCGGCTCGCTGGCGCGCATGCTGCTGCCCGAGCCGCTGCCGGGCGACACGCTGTGGACCGCCGAGCCGGCCGCCGCCGCTCCGGCCGAGCGCTGGCTGGGCCAGCCGGTGCAGGTGGCCAGCCCGGCCGAGCTGCTGCTGGCCGCCGCGCAGAGCCCGTGGAACCTGCGCCAGTTCGAGCTGGCGCCGCGCCACCGCGGCCTGGCCCAGCTGCGCGAGGCCTGGCGGCGCTTCATGACGCCGGCCTGGCAGCCGGTGCGCCTGGGGCTGATCGGTCTGGTCGTCGCTCAGGTGGCCGGCCTGAACGCCTGGGCCTGGCTGCAGGAGCGCGAGATCCGCACCCGGCGCCAGGACATGGTCATGCTGCTGACCCGCACCCACCCGCAGGTGCGCGCGGTGCTCGATGCGCCGGTGCAGATGGAGCGCGAGAACGAGATGCTGCGCGCCAGCGCCGGGCGGGCCGGCGACGGCGACCTGGAGACGCTGCTGCAGGTCGCCGCCAGCGTCTGGCCCGAGGGCCGCCCGCCCCAGACCCTGGCCTTCGAGCCGGGCGAGCTGCGCCTGGGCGTTCAGGGCCTGCCCCCTGAGCTGATCGAGCAGATGCGCGCGACCCTGGCCCCGGGCGGCTGGCGCGTCGAGGCCGGCACCGAGCAGGTGATCATCGGCCGCCCCCGCAACCCTGGAGCGTCGCGATGACTTCCCGCCGAGCCCCCCGTCCCCTGGCGCAGCTGGCGAGCCGGCTGGCCCCATGGCACCAGCGCTGGGCCGCGCTGGCGCCGCGCGAGCGGCTGCTGATCGGCCTGGGCGGGCTGGTGCTGGCGCTGTTCCTGCTGTGGAGCGTGGCGATCGCGCCGGCGCTGCGCAGCCTCTCGAACGCGCCGCTGCGCCGCGCCGAGGTGGATGCGCAGCTCGCGCAGATGCGCCGCCTCGCCACCGAGGCGGACGAGCTGCGCGCCCAGCCCCCGGTGGCACCGCCGCAGGCCGAAGCGGCCCTGCAGTCGGCCACGCAGCGGCTGGGCGCGGCCGCACGGCTGCAAGGCGGCGGCGAGCGGGTGACGGTGCAGCTCACCTCGGTCGAGCCCGCCGCGCTGAACGCCTGGCTCGACGAGGTGCGCAGCGCCGCACGCGCCCGGGTCGTCGAGATGCAGCTCGGCCGCAATGGCGGCGGCTACAGCGGCAGCGTCGTGCTGACCCTGTCGGCGCCGCGCTGAAAGAGAGAACCGCCGGAATGCCCCGATGAGCCTGCACACCCGCCCCTGGCGACCGACCTACCTGCCCAGCGCCGGGCCGCAGTCCACCTTCGACGATGCGCTCTCGCGGCCGCGCACCGGCTGGGTGGCGCAGGCGCGCACCAGCCGGCGCTGGGCGCTGGCCGGCGCGCTGACCGGCGCGCTGGTGGTGCTGCCGCTGGCCGCGCCCGCGGCCTGGCTGGCCCAGGCGGTCGGGGCCGTCACGCGCGGCCATGTCCTGCTGGCCGATGCGCGCGGCACCCTCTGGGCGGGCGATGCGGTGCTGGTGCTGACCGCCGGCGCCGGCAGCCGAGATGCGATGGCCCTGCCCGGCCGGCTGGCCTGGCGGCTGGCCCCGGACGGCCTGGGCGTGC
>JAUPTP010000176.1 GCA_030918015.1 Pseudomonadota bacterium | reverse complement strand
CGATGTAGCCGATGCCGGGGGCGTCCTTGTCGTTCTTCAGGATCAGCCGGTCGACGACATAGCCGACCACGCGCGAGATGAAGACCACGAAGGTGTTGACCACGCCCTGGATCAGCGTCAGCGTCACCATGTCGCCGTTGGCGACATGCGCGACCTCGTGGCCGATGACCGCCTCGACCTCCTCGCGGGTCATGCTCTGCAGCAGCCCGGTGGAGACCGCCACCAGCGCCGAGTCGCGGAAGGCGCCGGTGGCGAAGGCGTTGGGCTCGCCGTCGTAGATCGCCACCTCGGGCATGCCGATGCCCGCCTTCTGCGCGAAGCGGGCCACCGTGCCGACGATCCAGCGGTGCATCGGATCGTTCGAGTCGTTGATGACCTGCGCGCCGGTGCTCCACTTCGCCATCGGCTTGCTCATCAGCAGCGAGACGATCGCGCCAGTGAAGCCCATGAACAGCGAGAAGACCAGCAGCATGCCGACGTGCAGGCCCTGCGCGTCGAGATAGCGGTTGATGCCCAGCACGCTCGAGGCGATGCCCAGCACCAGCATCACGGCCAGGTTGGTGACGAGGAACAGGACGATGCGTTTCATTCGGGACTCCTCACGCTTTGAAACACCATCTGCGGCCGGGTTCCCGTCTTCTCAAGGGCCCGGCCAGGATCCCGGGCCTCAATCGATCAGGCGATCAGGCGCCAGTTCAGCGTCTCGCCGCCGCCCATCGGCTTGAGCTCGGCGTCGCCGTAGGGCAGGGTCTCGGGCAACTGCCAGGGCTCGCGCCTGAGCGTGATCGTGCCGGCGTTGACCGGCAGGCCGTAGAAGGCCGGGCCGTGCAGGCTGGCGAAGCCCTCCAGGCGGTCGAGCGCGCCGGCCCGCTCGAAGGCTTCGGCATAGAGCTCGATCGCCGACAGCGCGGTGTAGCAGCCGGCGCAGGCTGCGGCGTGCTCCTTCAGGTGTGCGGCGTGCGGCGCGCTGTCGGTGCCCAGGAAGAACTTCGGGCTGCCCGAGGTGGCCGAGGCCACCAGCGCGCGGCGGTGTTCCTCGCGCTTGAGCACCGGCAGGCAGTAGTAGTGCGGGCGCAGGCCGCCGGTGAAGATGGCGTTGCGGTTGTAGAGCAGGTGGTGGGCCGTGATGGTGGCGGCCATGTTCGGGCCGGCCTCGGCGACATACTGCGCCGCCTCGCGGGTGGTGATGTGCTCGAAGACGATCTTCAGCTCGGGGAAGGCGTCGCGCAGCGGCTCCATCACCTGCTCGATGAAGCGCGCCTCACGGTCGAAGACATCGACGGACGGATCGGTCACCTCGCCGTGGATCAGCAGCAGCAGGCCCTCGCGCTGCATCATCTCCAGCGTCGCGTGGGTCTTGCGGATGTCGGTGACGCCCGCGTCGCTGTTGGTGGTGGCGCCGGCCGGGTAGAGCTTGAGCGCGACGACGCCGGCCTCGCGGGCGCGGCGGATCTCGTCGGGCGGCGTGTTGTCGGTCAGGTAGAGCGTCATCAGCGGCTCGAAGTCGACGCCGGCGGGCACGCAGGCGCGGATGCGGTCGCGGTAGGCCACCGCCTGCGCGGCGGTGGTCACCGGCGGCTTCAGGTTGGGCATGATGATCGCGCGGCCGAACTGGCGCGCGGTGTGCGGCACGACCGCGGCCATCGCGGTGCCGTCGCGCACATGCAGGTGCCAGTCGTCGGGGCGGGTGAGCGTCAGCGACGCGGCGGCGGTCGGGGAGGGGGCAGGGGTGTTCATCGCCCCGGATTTTGTCCCAAGGTCAAGGCGCCGCGTCCGACCTGATGGCGGCGTTGAAGGGGGATGTTCCCGGTCTGACCGGTTTCAGGCGGACGTGCCGGTGCCGTGGCTCACGCCGGGCAGCCGCCGCTGCAGGTCCAGACGCAGGAAATCCCACAGTGCCTGGGCCGCGGGCTTGTTGTGGCGCGAGACCTCGGGCCGCTCGCGGTAGAGGCGCACCTCCATCGTCACCTCGAAGGCCTGCTGGGCCTGGCGCGGACCGGCGGGCACCAGCCGGCGCGCGCTGACCTCCTTGCGCACCGAGCTGGCCGGCAGGAAGGCCAGCCCATGGCCTTCGAGCGCCATCGCCTTCAGGCCCTCGGCCATGTCGGTCTCGTAGATCGGGTCGAGGTAGAGCGCGTCGCTCGACTGCTTCAGCAGCAGGTCGACCATGCGGCCCAGGTAGGCGGCCGAGGCGTAGCCCAGATAGGGCACGCGGTCGTTCTGGCGGCCGGGCAGCCGGAACAGCGGCTCGCCGTCGGCGTTGGAGCGGGCGTAGGGCGCCAGCGTCTCGGTGCCCAGGCTCAGGTGCTCGTAGCGCTGCGGGTTGAGCTGCAGCGGCTGCGAGGCGTGGTGATAGGCCAGCAGCAGGTCGCAGGACCCTTCGGTGAGCTGCATCACCGCGTCGTGCACATTCATGCCGACCAGCCGGCTCTTGAAGCCGCCGAAGCGCTGGCGCAGCTCCATCACCCAGTGCGGGAAGAAGGTGAAGGCCAGCGAGTGCGGCACCGCGAACTCGATCATGTCCTGGCTGGAGGTCTGGTGGCCGCGCATCAGGTTGCGCGCGGCCTGCAGGCTGCCGAGGATCTCCAGCGCCTGCGGCAGCAGCGTCTGGCCGGCCGAGGTGAGCCGCGTCGGGTAGGACGAGCGGTCGACCAGGTCGATGCCCGCCCAGGCCTCCAGCGCCTGGATCCGGCGCGAGAACGCCGGCTGGGTCACATGCCGCAGCTGGGCCGAGCGCGAGAAGCTGCGCGTCTCGGCCAGGCTGACGAAGTCTTCAAGCCATTTGGTCTCCACCACGGCAGTGTACCGGGCGGCGCGAAGATGCCGCTCAGGGGCTTGTCGCGGCGGGGTCGTCGGCGTGCACGGCGTCGCGGCCCTGCTGCTGCAGGCGCCACATCCGCGCGTAGACGCCGTTCTTCTCCAGCAGCTCGGCGTGCGTGCCCTGCTCGGCGATGCGGCCGTGCTGCAGCACGACGATGCGGTGCGCGTCGACCACGGTGCTCAGGCGGTGTGCGATCACCAGCGCGGTCTTGCCGCGCGCGGCCTGCGCCAGCTCAGTCTGGATCGCGCGCTCGTTGGCCGAGTCCAGCGCCGAGGTCGCCTCGTCGAAGATCAGGATCGGCGGGTTCTTCAGCAGCGTGCGCGCGATCGCCACCCGCTGCTTCTCGCCGCCGGAGAGCTTCAGGCCGCGCTCGCCCACCGCCGTCTCGTAGCCCCGGGGCTGCGCGGCGATGAAGTCGTGGATGTGCGCGGCGCGCGCGGCGGCCTCGACCTCGGCCGGGCTGGCGCCCGGGCGGCCGTAGGCGATGTTGTAGCCGATGGTGTCGTTGAACAGCACCGTGTCCTGCGGCACGATGCCGATGGCGCGGCGCAGGCTGTCCTGCGTGACCTCGCGGATGTCCTGGCCGTCGATGGTGATGCGGCCCTGCGGCAGGTCGTAGAAGCGGTAGAGCAGCCGCGCCAGCGTGCTCTTGCCCGAGCCCGAGGGGCCCACCACCGCCACCGTCTGCCCGCCGGGAATCTCCAGGCAGACGTCATGCAGGATCGGCCGCTCCGGGTGGTAGGCGAAGCCGACCTGCTCGAAGCGCACCGTGCCCTGCGCGACCGCCAGCGCCGGCGCCCCCGGCCGGTCGGCGACCTCGCGCTCGCGCTCGAGCAGGCGGAACATCCGGTCCAGGTCGGTCAGGCTCTGCTTGATCTCGCGGTAGAGCACGCCCAGGAAGTTGAGCGGGATGTAGAGCTGGATCAGCAGCGCGTTGACCATCACCAGGTCGCCCAGCGTCAGCGCCCTGGCCACCACGCCGTCGGTGGCGCGCCACAGCATCGCCACCAGGCTGGCGGCGATGACGAACTGCTGGCCGGCGTTGAGCAGCGACAGCGTGCCCTGCGACTTGATCTGCGCGCGGCGGTAGGCGTCCAGGCCCTCGTCGTAGCGGCGGGCCTCGAAGGCCTCGTTGTTGAAGTACTTGACCGTCTCGTAGTTCAGCAGCGCGTCGACCGCGCGTGCGTTGGCCTTCGAGTCCAGCTCGTTCATCTCGCGGCGGAAGCGGGTGCGCCACTCGGTCACGCCGATGGTGAAGGCGCCGTACACCAGCAGCGCCGCCAGCGTGATCCAGACGAAGCCCAGGTCGAAGCGCGTGCCCAGCAGCGTCAGCACCAGCCCCAGCTCGACCAGCGTCGGCACGATGGTGTAGAGCGAGTAGCTCACCAGCGACTGCAGCGCGCGGGTGCCGCGCTCGATGTCGCGGCTCATGCCGCCGGTCTGGCGCTCGAGGTGGAAGCGCAGGCTCAGCGCGTGCAGGTGCTCGAAGGCCTCCAGCGCGATGCGCCGTGCCGCGCCGTGGGTCGCCTTGGCGAAGACCAGCTCGCGCAGCTCGGTGAAGACGGTGGTCGAGAAGCGCAGGCCCGCGTAGCCCAGCAGCAGCCCCAGCGGCACCACCACCAGCGCGCGCGGATCGCCCGCCGGCAGCGCGAGCTGGTCGACCAGCGTCTTGAGCAGCAGCGGCACGCCCACGTTGGCCGCCTTGGCCGCGACCAGGAAGATCAGCGCCAGCGCCATGCGCAGCCGGTAGTCCCACAGATAGGGCACCAGCCGGCGCAGCGTGGCCCAGTCGCTGCGGGGCGGGGCGTTCGGATCGTTCGGGGCGGGGTCCAGGCTGGCGCGGCGCATCGTGGGGTGGCTCGGTGGCGGGGGACAATACCGGCGAGGTGAAATCGATGAGTGTGACTGAAACGAAGACTTCCTGCCCCGATCCGATCGACCTGTCGGGCCTGGCCGAGCCGCCCGGCCTGGGCGGGCGCCCCGGCTCGCACCGGCGCGAGCTGGTGCTGCGGGTGATGCCGATGCCCTCGGACGCCAACGGCAACGGCGACATCTTCGGCGGCTGGATCATGGCGCAGGTCGACATCGCCGGCGCGGTGCTGCCGGCGCGCGTCGCGCGCGGGCGCATCGCGACGGTGGCGGTCAACCAGTTCGTCTTCAAGCAGGCCGTCTCGGTCGGCGACCTGCTGAGCTTCTACGCCACCGTCACGCGCATCGGCACCACGTCGGTGACGGTCAACGTCGAGGTCTACGCCGAGCGCAACCCGGCCGAACCGCAGGTCGTCAAGGTGACCGAGGCCAACCTGACCTATGTGGCCATCGACCGCGACGGCCGACCCCGGCCGCTGCCGGGCTCGGCCGCGGCGACAGCGGCAACGGCCGGCGGCGCCTGAGGCCCCGGATCGGTCGGCGTGTCCGACCAGTCCGACCCGATCTGGCGCGCCAGCGCCTCGGCCCAGTGCCGGTACAGCACCGGGCCGGGATGGAAGCCGTCGGCGGCCATCAGCCGCGCGATGCGCTCCTGCGCGGGATCGAAGGGCATCTCGGCATGCACCCGCGCGCCCGACTGCGCGGCCCAGTGCCGCTGGGCGCGGTTCAGCCGCGCCGTCGCGTGGCCCAGCACCCAGCGCAGCGGCTGGGGCAGGGCGGGAAAGCGGTGCATCGGCGGGATGGCCGACAGCACGGTCAGCTGCACGCCGGTCAGCTCGCGCGCGCAGCGCTCGAGCTCGTCGAGCCGGCGCACCCAGCGCGACGGCGAGGTCAGCGCGATCGCGTCATTGACGCCCAGGGCGGTCACCAGCACGTCGGCCGGCGGCAGCCGCCCCTGCGCCGAGAGCGTGCGCAGCGCCTCTGTGGCGTCTGCGGCCGTCCAGCCGCTGCGCGCGACCAGCTGCCAGGCCACCGGCGCGCGCAGCAGCCGCGCCAGGGTCGCCGCCAGCGGCGCGGCCAGCGCCTCGTCCTG
>JAUPTP010000175.1 GCA_030918015.1 Pseudomonadota bacterium | reverse complement strand
GGTGGGTCTGGCCGGTCCGGCCGCGGCCGCCTGGCTGGGCGCGGAGGCGCCGGCGCGCGCCTGGGACAAGCTCGACCGCGACGGCGCGGTGGTGGTGCGGCTGCAGCCGGCGCGGCTGGGGGCGGCCGAGGTGGCCGCCTGGCTGTGGATCGGTCCGACCGCACAGGCCCCGGCCCTGCTGGCCGCCCTGCCCGCGCTGGCGCTGGCGCAGTGGCAGCGCCTCGAGCTGGCCACCGGCGTGGCGCAGGTGTCAGCCGCCACGTCCGGCCAGTTCGTGCCGCAGATGCTCAACTACGAGCTGGTGGGCGGCGTCGACTTCCGCAAGGGCTGCTACCCCGGCCAGGAGGTGGTCGCACGCAGCCAGTACCTGGGCAAGCTCAAGCGGCGCGGCTTCCTGCTCTCGGGCCAGGCGGCGATGAACGCCGGCCAGGAGATCTTCTGGAGCGAGGACGCCGGCCAGCCCGCCGGCCTGATCGCCGAGGCCGCGCCCGAGCTGGACGGCCGCGGCCATGTCGCGCTGGCCGAGCTGAAGATCGCGGTGACGCAGTCGGGCACGCTGCACCTGGGCGCGGCCGACGGCCCGGTGCTGGCGCTGCAGCCGCTGCCCTACGCGCTGCCGCACGAGGCCGAAGCGTCGCCGACCTGAGTGTCCGTGGAGCTCTACGTCTACTACCGCATCGCGCCGGCCGACGAGGCTGCCTTCTGGCAGGACCGCGAGGCGATCGCCCCCCAGCTGGCCGCGCGCTTTCCGGGGCTGCGCAGCCGCTGGCTGCGCCGGCCCGAGGTGCGCGACGGCGCCCTCACCCTGATGGAGGTCCACCGGCGCGACGGCGGCCTCACGGCGGCCGAGACCGACGCGCTCGGCGAGATGCTGGCCGACTGGCCCCGCCAGCGGATCGGCCCGCGCCATGTCGAAGTCTTCGTCGATCCGTTCCCCGTGCCCTGCCCCGACTCCGATGTGCCTTGCCGTCCTTGCGATTGACCACAGCCGCCGCTTCCCGCTGGTGCTTGTCTCCAACCGGGACGAATTCTTCGACCGCCCCGCCTCGCGCCTGGGCTGGTGGACGCCCCCGGGCGGGCAGGCCGAGATCCTGTCCGGACGCGACCAGTCTTCGGGCGGCACCTGGCTGGGTCTGAGCGCCACGGGTCGGCTGGCGCTGCTGACCAATGTGCGCGATCCGCGCCGGCAGGAGCCCGAGGCGCCCACGCGCGGCACGATCGTCCCGGAGTGGCTGAGCACCGACAGCGCGCCCGACCGCTTCTGGGTGCGCAGCGCGCTGCGCGGCCACAACGGCTTCAACCTGATCGCGGCCGATTTCGCCCGCGGCGACTGCTGGTGGATGAGCAACCACGCGCGCTCGCCGGTGCGGCTCGAGCGCGGCCTGTTCGGTCTGTCCAACGCCGGGCTCGACACGCCCTGGCCGAAGGTGGTGCGGCTGCGCGAGCAGGTCGCGGCCGCGATGGCGCAGGCCAGCCAGGGCGACCTGGCGCCGGGCGCCGACGCGCTGGCGCAACAGCTGCTGGCGCTGCTCGCCGACCGGCATCAGCCCGAGGACGAGCAGCTGCCCGCCACCGGCGTGCCGCTGGCGCTCGAGCGCGAGCTGGCGCCCATCTTCGTGCGCACCCGCGATGGCCGCTACGGCACGCGCTGCTCGACCGTGCTCATCACCGAGCGCATCGGCCGCCACCTCGTCACCCAGGTCTACGAGCGCAGCCATCCGACCGGACCGGGCCTGGCGCTGATGCGCCGCGCCACCCTCAAGGACTGGCCGCCGCGCTACCAGACCGAGCCGGTGCTGGTCGAGACCCGGATGCGCGAACACCGCGGCAGCGTGGATTCGCCGGTGCGCGACGAGGCGCTCGACGAGGTCGACGGCCGCGATCCCGTCGGCTCGACGACCGGCGGCGCCCGGGTCGTCATGCCGCGCGTGCGCGGCCTGCTCAAGCCCGCCCGGCCGAAGGCGCCCGCCCGTGGCCCGGCACGCCCCTGATACGCCCCTGATCCCGGCTCATCCTTCCAGCCCCACATTCGCCATCACGTCGATCAGGGAAAACCTTAATCTTTAGCCTCCAGACTGTCCTGAAACCGACAGGCATGGAGGCCATGCGTTGAACGCGTTCCCATCATCCGTGGAGGTCGATCCCGGGCTCCGTCCCTTGCGCTGGCGCGCTCTGGCCGCGGTGCTGCTGGGGGTCCTGTGCGGCGGTCGCGCCATCGCCTTCGGATTCGAGAACATCGTCGAGCAGGTCCGGACGCTGGCGCTGCAACCCTGGCAGGACATGCCGCCGAGCGCGCATCCGGTCCTGCAGGGGCTCAGCTACGACGACTACCGCGACATCCGCTTTCGCCCTGAGCAGGCGCTGTGGCCGGACCGGCCCTTCGGGCTGATGTTCTTCCATGCCGGGCGGGGCTTCTCGCAGCCGCTGCAGATCGAGGAGATCGACGCGCAGGGCCGGGTGCAGCCGCTGCAGGTGCCGGCCTCCGCCTTCGACTACGGCCGCAATGCCGCGAAGCTGCCGGCGCTGGTCCGCCCGGGTGCGGCGGCCCAGGTCGCGGGCTTTCGGCTGCACACCGCGCTGAACCGCCCGGACTACCGCGACGAGCTGATCGTCTTCCTGGGCGCGAGCTATTTCCGCGCGCTCGGCGCCGGCCAGCAGTACGGCCTGTCGGCGCGCGGTCTGGCGGTGGACACCACCGGCGGTCAGGGCGAGGAATTCCCGCGCTTCGACCGCTTCTGGCTCGAGAAGCCCGCGCCCGAGGCGACGCGCATGACGCTGTATGCGCGCCTGGTCGGGCCGCGGGTGACCGGCGCCTACCGCTTCGACATCACGCCGGGCCGCCGCCCCGAAGGCACGACCCGGGTGGAGGTGCAGGCGCGCCTGTTCCTGCGCGGCCGGGTGGCCACGCTGGGTCTGGCGCCGCTGACCAGCATGTTCCTGTCCGGCGAGAACCAGCCACGTCCTGGCGACTTCCGCCCCGAGGTGCATGACTCCGACGGCCTGCAGATCCTGACCGGCCGCGGCGAGTGGATCTGGCGGCCGCTGAACAACCCGCGCGCCGGCGCTTTCGTCACTTCCTTCCGGCTCGACGGGCCGCAGGCGCTGCGCGGCTTCGGCCTGCTGCAGCGCGACCGCCGGTTCGCCAGCTACGAGGATCTGGAGGCGCACTACGAGCGCCGCCCGAGCGCCTGGGTCGAGCCCCGCGGCGACTGGGGCGCCGGCCGCGTCGAGCTGCTGCAGTTTCACACCCCCGACGAGACGCACGACAACATCGCCGCCTACTGGGTGCCCGAGACGCTGCCGCAGGCGGGCGCGCCGCTGCAGCCGATCGACCTGGCCTACACGCTGCACTGGTTCAGCGAGCAGCCGCCGGTGCGTCCGGGCGGCTGGACGGTGCAGACCCGCCGTGGCCACGGCTACGACCGGGCCGAGGGCGACGAGCTGCAGTTCCATGTCGACTTCGCCGGCCCGGCGCTGGATGCGGTGCGCACCGGCGCCGATGCCGGTGCCGAGACGGTGCGCCCGCAGGTCGAGGCGCTGGCCAATGCCCGCCTGCGCGAGGTGCGGGTGCAGCCGAATCCGCAGGCGCCGGGATGGCGCATGACGCTGCGGGTGCAGCGCCTGCGCCCCGATCAGCCGGTGGAGCTGCGCGCCCATCTGGCACAGGGCGCCGATGTGCTCACCGAGACCTGGAGCCTGGCACTGCCACCCGAGGGAGATCCGAAACCATGACGACGAACTCGAGGCCGCTTGCCCGCGGCCACATGACGCCGCGGCCCTGGATGGGCCTGCGCGCCGGATTGCGCCGCGCCCTGAGCCTCGGGCAGCCTGCCGCCCCGGCGTCTGCCCGCGACGACGCCCCGGTCTGGGAGCAGGTCGCCCGCCGGCGCCGATGCCTGCTCGGCGCGTCGATGCTGGGCGTCACGCTGCTGGCGCTGGCGCTGCAATGGCACGGCCGACCGCTGGACGAGATGCGCCTCGACCAGGTGCTGCGCTCGGGCGTGCTGGCCCTGCTGTTCGCCTGGGTCTCGGCCGGCTTCGTGACCGCGCTGATGGGCTGGCGCCGGCTGCGGGCGGGCGACGCGCAGGCGCTGGCGGTGCCGACGTCCGCGGCCCAGGACCCGGCCGCCCGCACCGCCCTCATCATGCCGATCTGCAACGAGGATGTGGAGGCGGTCTTCGCCGGCCTGCGCGCCACCGCCGAGTCGCTGGCGCGCACCGGGCGCAGCGCGGGCTTCGAGTTCTTCGTGCTGTCGGACACCCGCGACGCGGGACTGCTGGCCGACGAGCAGCAGGCCTGGCAGCGTCTGGCCGCGCAGGCGCGCCAGGACGGTCTGCCACTGGTGCACTACCGCTGGCGCCGGCGCCGCAGCGGCCGCAAGGCCGGCAATGTCGCCGATTTCTGTCGGCGCTGGGGTCGTGACTTCCGCTACATGGTGGTGTTTGATGCCGACAGCGTCATGACCGGCCGCTGCCTGACACAGCTGGTCGACCTGATGGAAGCCCACCCGCAGGTCGGCATCGCCCAGACCGCGCCGGTGGGCTGCGGCCAGCAGAGCCTGCACGCGCGCGCGCAGCAGTACGCCAGCCGGGTGCTCGGCCGGCTCTATGTGCATGGCCTGCAGTTCTGGCAGCTCGGCGACTCGCACTACTGGGGCCACAACGCCATCCTGCGCGTCGAGCCCTTCATGAAGCACTGCGCGCTGGCGCGGCTGCCGGGCCGCGGCGGCCTCTCGGGCGAGATCCTGTCGCACGACTTCGTCGAGGCGGCGCTGATGCGTCGCGCCGGCTTCGAGGTCTGGCTGGTGCCCGAGCTCGACGGCAGCTACGAGCAGCTCCCCGGCGACCTGCTCGACGAGCTGCAGCGCGACCGCCGCTGGTGCCAGGGCAATCTGCAGAACGCCCGCCTGATCGCCGAGCCGGGGCTGCGCCCGGTGCACCGCGCGCTCTTCGCCACCGGCGCGATGTCCTACCTGAGCGCGCCGCTGTGGCTGGCCTATGTGGTGCTCGGCCTGACCGGCGGCGACGCCGCGCTGCTGCCCGGCAGCAGCGAGAACCCCGCGATGCTCGGCCTGTGGCTGATGACCGGCGTCATGCTGCTGCTGCCGCGCCTGCTGGGCGTGCTGGCGGTGTGGCAGCGCGGCGAGCTGGCGGCCTTCGGCGGGCGGCGCGCGCTGCTGGGCGGCGCCCTGCTGGAGGCGCTTCTGGCCACGCTGATGGCGCCGATCCGCATGGTCGCGCATTCGCTGTTCGTGCTGGTGGCGCTGGCGGGCTGGACGCTGGAGTGGAAGTCGCCGCTGCGCCGCAGCCACGCCATCGGCTGGCTGGAGGCCTGGCAGCGGCTGGGACCGTGGACGCTGGCCGCGACCGCGCTGACCGCCGCGCTGGTGCTGATCGCGCCGGCGATGGCGCTGCGGCTGGCGCTGCTGACGGTGCCGCTGATGCTGGCCGTGCCGCTGGTGGTGGCCACCAGCCAGACGGGCGCCGCGCGCGGCCTGGCGCGCCTGGGTCTCTGGCAGGTGCCCCAGGAGCGGCGACCGCCGCGCGTGCTGCGCCAGTCGACCCGTCTGCAAGGTCAGGTCCTGCGCCCGGTGCTGCGGCCGCGTCCGGCGGCCAGGCCGCTGCGGCGGGCCGTCTACCGGTTCAGCCGCCTGCCGGCGCTGGCGCTGAGCCTGCCGATGCTGGCGCTGGCGCTGGGCACGCCGGCCACCAGCGAGCGACCGGAGCGTCCGGCCGTCGAGATCCTGCCCGACCGGGTGGGTGCGGCCACCGAGGTGCGCCGGCTCGAT
>JAUPTP010000174.1 GCA_030918015.1 Pseudomonadota bacterium | reverse complement strand
CTGGGCGCACGCGTGCCGATCGCGCTGACCAGCCGCGCCGACGGCGAGGCCTCGCGGCTGGCCTCGGCGGCGCTGGCCGCACGCCTGGCGCTGGCCTGGCGGGAGCAGCGGCCGTGAGCGCGCCCGCCCCGGCCGACGATGCGGCCGTCCTGGTCGTCAATGCCGGCTCGTCGACGCTGAAGTTCGCGCTCTACCCGCGCAGCGACGGCACGCCGGCGGGCTTCGCCGCGCACCCGGCCTTCGCCGCCGGCCAGCTCGATGGCCTGCAGCCCGGCGGCATGCTGCGCCTGTGCCCGGCCGGCGAGGTGCCGGTCGAGCTGCCCTCGCCCGCCGACGAGCACGCGCGCTTCGACACCGCGCTGCAGGCGCTGCAGCGCCATGTCGAGACGGTGGCGCCGCAGGCGCGCATCGTCGCGGTGGCGCACCGCATCGTGCACGGCGGGCGCCACTTCCGCGACCCGGTCGTGCTCGACGATGCGGCGCTGAGCCTGCTGTCCGGCCTCGAGCCGCTGGCCCCGCTGCACCAGCCCCACAACCTGGCCGGCGTCGTGGCGCTGCGCCGGGCCTTCCCCGGCCTGCCGCAGGTCGGCTGCTTCGACACCGCCTTCCACGCCGATCTGCCCGAGCTGGAGACCCGCTTCGCGCTGCCGCAGGTGCTGCACGACGAGGGCGTGCGCCGCTACGGCTTCCACGGCCTGTCCTACCAGTACCTGATGCAGGTGCTGCCGGCCGTGAGCGCGCGCGCCGGCGGCCGGGTGCTGATGGCGCATCTGGGCAGCGGCGCCAGCCTGTGCGGCGCCATCGGCGGGCGCAGCGCGGCCACGACGATGGGCTTCTCGGCGCTCGACGGCCTGATGATGGGCAGCCGCAGCGGCGCGATCGACCCCGGCGTGGTGCTGCACCTGTGGCGCCAGGGCTGGACCGAGGCCCAGGTGGAGAAGCTGCTCTACAAGGAAAGCGGCCTGCTCGGCGTGTCGGGCCTGAGCGCGGACATGCGGCTGCTGCGCAGCCTGGCCGCACGCGACACGGGCGCCGGCGACGCGAACGCGCAGCGCGCGATCGACCTCTTCGTGCACCGGCTGCGCCGCGAGAGCGGCGCGCTGGCCGCGGTGCTGGGCGGCCTGGACGTGCTGGTGTGCACCGGCGGCATCGGCGAGCACGACGCCGCCACCCGCGCCGCGATGGCCGAGGCCCTGCACTTCCTGGGCGTGCGCCTGGATGCGGCCGCCAACCGGGCCGCCACCGGCGACGCGATCTGCCCGATCCACGCCGCCGACAGCGCGGTCGAGATCTGGGTCGTGCCGACCGACGAAGGCCGGGTCGCCGCCCAGGCCGCCTGGTCTCTGCTCGATGACGCTCCGGTCCGTGCTCGCCCCGAGACGACCGGCCTGCCCCCTTACCGACTTGTCCGAAGCCTGCCCGATGGAACGAGCCCGCGTGCCCCTTGAACCCGATGCGACCTCCGCGGCCGAGGCCGCCCGAGCCTTCGACCGCGTGCTGCAGGCGCGTGCCGCGTCGCTGACCGGCGGCCTGTCGCCGATCTCGCTGTCGCTGGCGTGGCAGGACTGGCTGCAGCACCTGCTCAGCCAGCCCGGACAGACGCTGCGGCTGGCCGCGCAGGCCCAGTCCGGCACCGTCGAGTGGCTGGGCCACTGCGCCAGCGGCCTGTGCCGCGACGACGAGACGGTCAGCCGCGATGCCCGCTTCGCCAGCGACGCCTGGCGGGACTGGCCCTGGAGCGGCCTGGCCCAGGCCTACAAGCGCAGCGAGCGCTGGTGGGACGAGGCCGTGCGCCTGGAGGGCCTGACCCGCCATCACGCCGAGGTGGTGCGCACCTTCGCGCACCAGTGGCTGGACCTGCTCAGCCCGAGCAACCTGCCCTTCAACCCCGAGGTGCTGCGCCGCACCCAGGAGACGGCCGGCGCCAACCTGGTCCAGGGCGCGCAGCATGCGCTCGACGACTGGCGCCGCGACCACGGCCTGACGCCGCTGCAGCCGCCCGAGCGCGAGTTCCGCCCCGGCATCGAGGTGGCGACCACGCCCGGCGCGGTGGTGATGCGCAACCGCCTGGTCGAGCTGATCCAGTACGCGCCCACGACCGCCACCGTGCAGGCCGAGCCGGTGCTGATCGTGCCGTCATGGATCATGAAGTACTACATCCTCGACCTCAGCCCGCACAACTCGATGGTGCGCTGGCTGACCGAGCAGGGCCACACCGTCTTCATCCTGAGCTGGAAGAACCCCGACGCGGGCGACGCCGAGCTCGGCATGGACGACTACCTGCGCCTGGGCGTCTTCGACAGCCTGGCGCGCATCGCCGAGCTTGCCCCGGGCGAGCCGGTGCAGGCCTGCGGCTACTGCCTGGGCGGCACGCTGCTGTCGATCGCCGCGGCCGCGCTGGCGCGCCCCGGCCAGGTCGCGGGCGCCGAGCGCCTGGCGCCGCTGGCCTCGGTGTCGCTGCTGGCGGCCGAGACCGACTTCAGCGAACCCGGCGAGCTGGGCGTGCTGATCGACGAGGCGCAGGTGCAGCTGCTCGAGGCGGTGATGGCCGAGCGCGGCTTCCTGAGCGGGCGGCAGATGGCCGGCTCCTTCCAGTTCCTGCACTCGCGCGATCTGGTCTGGTCGACCCGGATGCAGGAATACCTGCTCGGCCAGCGCAGCCAGCCCAGCGACCTGATGGCCTGGAACGCCGACGTCACCCGCATGCCCGCGCGCATGCACGGCGAGTACCTGCGGCGCTGCTACCTGCACAACGACCTGGCCGAGGACCGCTACCCGGTCGAGGGCCGACCGGTGTCGCTGTCGGACATCCGCCAGCCGATGTTCGTCGTCGGCACCGAGAAGGACCATGTCTCGCCGTGGCGGGCGGTCTACAAGGTGCTGCGCCTGACCGAGACGGCGCTGACCTTCGTGCTGACCAGCGGCGGCCACAACGCCGGCATCGTCAGCGAGCCGGGCCACCCCAGGCGCCATTACGCGCTGCGCGACAGCGCGGCCACCGATGCGTGGCTGAGCCCGGACGACTGGCAGCGCAGCACGCCTCGCCACGAAGGCTCATGGTGGACCGCCTGGCACGACTGGCTGCTGGCGCACGGCAGCGGCCGCCGCGTGCCAGCGCGCGAGATCGCCCCCCGGGACGCGCTGGAGCCCGCCCCGGGCCGCTACGTGCAGGTGCGCTACCGCGACTGAGCCTCGTCCTCGGGCGAGCGGCCCGAAGATGAAGCGAAGGTGAACAGGGCGTTGACTTCTGTCAACGCCCCGGGAGCTTGCGTCGTTGAGCGCGCCATGACCTCCGCCACCCGCCTGTCGTCGACCCTGTCGAACCCGTCTTCCCTGCTGCGGCGCGTGCTGCTGGCCAGCGCCCTGGGCGTCGGCGCCCTGGGCCTGTCGGCCTGCGGCGGCGGCGCCTCGGTCAGCATCGGCGTGGGCGGCAGCATCGACAGCGCCCCCACAGTCTCCATGTCGCTGGACACCTACAGCGCCGGCAGCGGCACCACCGTGCGGCTCACCGCCTCGCCGCAGGACGACTACGCGATCACCCAGGTCGATTTCGAGATGGCCTACCCGGACGGCCGCGTGACGACGCTGGGCAGCGTGCGCCGCGCGCCCTGGGTGCTCGACATCTCGCTGCCCTACGGCACCGGCGGCAGCGTGCTGAGCCTGCGCGCCCGCGCCTGGGACGATGCCGGGCAGTCGGGCGCCAGCAGCTGGGCCGGCATCAGCGTGTATTGATCGCCACCGCGGCACCGGCCGCACCCGTGGCGGCGGCCGGTCGACTGCGGCCGCAGCCGGCCGGCGCGCCCACCTGCGGCACCGCCGCCGCGCGGTCCATGACCCAGACCTCGACGCGGCGGTTGCGCTCGCGGCCCGCCTCGCTGTCGTTGGAAGCCACGGCCGCCGCCGGGCCGTAGCCCTGCACCACGGCCGGCCGCACACCATAGGTCGACAGCTCCGACGCCACCGCGCGGGCGCGCTGCTGCGACAGCGCGACATTGGTGCAGCGCTCGCCGCGGTCGTCCGAGAAGCCCAGCAGCATCAGCTGGCGCGAGCCGCCGCGCTCGAGCAGGCGCGTGATGCGGCCGATGTCGCGCAGCGCCTTGTTGTCGAGCCGGTCGGCGCCGGGACGGAAGCGCAGGTTCACCGCCAGGCGCTGCGCGCCCTGGGTCAGGCGCTGGTATTCCGCGGGCACGTCGGCCGCGGCCACGGCCGCGCCGGTGTCCGCCTCCGGCAGCTGGCCGACGAAGCCGGTCGGGTTCACCGCCTTCTGGCCCTCCTCGGAGACGGCGAAGTCGGCCAGCCGGCGCGCCAGCGGCAGCGCGTCGCGGGCGACATAGAAATACAGGCGGCGCGACAGCGCATAGTCCTCGGTCGCGACGGTGAAGCGGCTCGGGCGCAGCGCCGCGCCCTGGCCATCGGCCAGCGCCAGCGTCTTGGCCGCATCGGCATAGGGCAGGCCGACGAAGCCCACCGCCATCGGATCGGCCGCCACCGCGGCGGCCAGCTCGCGGCTGTCCTCGTGGCGGGCCGCCCCGGTGGCCAGGGCCGCCTTGTCGAGCACCAGCGCGCGGAAGGTGTCCCAGGTGCCCGACTTCTCGTCACGGGCATGCAGATGCACCGCGCCGGCAGGCCCGCCCAGCGCCGACCAGTCGGTCACCTTGCCGGTGAACAGGTCGCGCAGCTGCGCCAGCGTCAGCTGCTTGAGCGGGTTGCTCGGGTGCACGATGACCGCCACGCCGTCGAGCGCGATGATGTACTCGCTGCCCTCGGCCGACAGGTCGCCCAGCGCCTGGGTGGCCTCGAGCTCCTTGGCCTGCACCGCGCGCGAGGCCATGCCGATGTCGGTCTTGCCCGCGGCCAGCGCGGTGAAGCCGGTGGCCGTGCCGTGCGCGGCCAGCTCGATGCGCAGCCGCGCGCCGTCGGTCGGGCGGCGTGCGTCCAGGCGCTGCTCCTCGGCGGCCACCGGGGTGACGCCGACCTCGCTGTAGCCCTCGCGGGCCAGGAAGGCGCGCACCAGCGCCGGCGCCAGCGCGGCACCGACGGTGTTCGAGCCCTGCATCCGGATCGTCGGCACCTTCACGCCGTCGGGCAGCGGCGGCGGCGCGGAGCCGGCCGCGGCCACGCCGGAGACCGCCACCGCCAGACCCGCCGCCGTGACCGCGCTGGCGTCCGGCTGCGGCGTGCGCAGCATCAGCCAGCCCGCCACGACGGCCCCGACCGACAGCGCCGCCAGCAGCGGCAACCGCCAGCGGCCCGCCCCGCCGGACTGGGCCAGCGCCGTGGCCGGCACCATCAGCGCGGCGCCGCAGCCGCTGCAGCGCCCATGCCCGTGGGTCATCGGCTGGGGCTGGGAGCTGGCCGCCAGCCCGCAGGCCTCGGGCAGGTTGGTACAGACACCATGGGTCGGGGTCATCGTCGAGATCCTGTCAATGGGTAGCGTTCGGGAAAGACATCGGGAAGATCGGGGCGAGGCGCGCCTCAGGCCGGCACCGCCAGCACGGCCAGCGCGGCCTGGGCAGCCTTCTGCCAGGCGGGGCCCAGGGCCGCGACCCGGCGGGCGATCACCTCGCGCAGGCGGGCCGAGGCCGGCACCGAGGTGCGCAGCGGCGCCAGCGCGTCGAGCAGCTGCTGGCGCTCGCGGCCGTCCTGGGTCAGGCGGTCGAGCATCGCCGGCCAGTCCTCGCCCAGCGGATGCAGCGCCAGCTCCAGGCCGAATTCATCGAGCTCGGCGCGCTCCCAGCCCTGGTCGCCCTCGCGCAGCAGGTCCAGCGCCTCGGCCAGCAGCAGGTCGGGCGCCCAGTCCGGCGGCGGCAG
>JAUPTP010000173.1 GCA_030918015.1 Pseudomonadota bacterium | reverse complement strand
GAAGCCCGCATCCGATTTACGCGGACGAGAACGGCAGCCACGATGGTGCGACCAAAATTCCTGCGTGGGAGATGATTCGCTTCAGCGTCAACATCATGCGCGGTTGCTTTGGCGGTTGCACGTTTTGCTCGATCACAGAGCACGAAGGCCGCATCATTCAAAGTCGCAGCGAAGACTCGATCATTCGCGAAATTGAAGATATCCGTGACAAAGTGCCGGGCTTCACGGGCGTCATTTCAGACCTCGGTGGCCCCACGGCCAATATGTACCGCATTGGCTGCAAAAGCCCTGAGATTGAGTCGGCATGTCGCAAGCCGAGCTGCGTGTACCCAGGCATTTGCCAAAACCTCAACACCGACCACAGCTCGCTCATTCACATGTACCGCCGTGCGCGTGAATTGAAGGGTGTGAAGAAAATTCTCATTGGTTCGGGCCTGCGTTACGACTTGGCCGTTCAGTCGCCCGAGTATGTGAAAGAGCTGGTGCAGCACCATGTGGGCGGGTATCTCAAGATTGCGCCCGAGCACACCGAGGGCGGCCCGCTGTCCAAGATGATGAAGCCGGGCATCGGCACCTACGACCGCTTCAAGCAGCTCTTCGAGAAGTTCAGCGAGGAGGCGGGCAAGAAGCAGTTCCTGATCCCGTACTTCATCGCCGCCCACCCCGGCACCCGCGACGAGGACATGATGAACCTCGCGCTGTGGCTGAAGGAGAACGGCTTCCGCGCCGACCAGGTGCAGACCTTCTACCCGAGCCCGATGGCCACCGCGACGGCCATGTACCACTCGGGGCTGAACCCGCTCAAGGGCATCAGCCGCGACGCTGCGCGCGCCGAGAAGGTCGACATCGTGCGCGGCGAGCGCCGCCGCCGGCTGCACAAGGCCTTCCTGCGCTACCACGATCCGAACAACTGGCCGCTGCTGCGCGAGGCGCTGAAGGAGATGGGCCGCGCCGACCTGATCGGCAACGGCAAGCATCACCTGATCCCGACCTTCCAGCCCGCCACCGACGGCAGCTACCAGAGCGCGCGGCGCAAGAACTCGACCCCGGTCGGCGTCAAGGCGGTGCCGAACCGGCCGGTGGCCAAGGCGGGCGCGAAGGGCGGCGCCGCGCCGTCGGGGCCGAAGATCCTCGTGCCGGGCAGCCGGGGACAGGCTGCGCCCGCGGCCAAGGCGGCGCCGAAGCCCGGCACGATCCTGACCCAGCACACCGGCCTGCCGCCGCGCGCCACCGGCGCGGCCAAGCGCCGACCGCGCTGAGGCGGCGCCCCGCCTCAGCCCTTGACCAGGCCGGTCATCTTCAGCACGTCGAAGTGGCTGGCCTTGACCGTCTTGAGCTCGGTGATGAGGCGGCTGTTGTTCCAGCGCTCGTCCGGGGCGCCGCTCAGGTAGAGGGCGCTGCCGTTGTCGGCGACGAACATGCCGTAGGTCTTCAGGGCGGTCAGGATGGCCTTGGCCTCGTTGCTGAAGGTGCTCGGGATCACGAAGGTCGACTTCAGCCGGAAGCGTGCGCCCATCGGCGCCAGCGCGGTGCTGGTGCTGGTCGAGGCCCAGTGGGTGGCCGGCGGCACGTAGGCGCGGCGCGTCTTCGGCACGGTGAAGCGCAGCGCGTGGCGGATGCCGCCGGCGCCTCGGCTGGCCTCGTCGTAGCGCACCAGGCCGGGCAGGATCGGCAGGCCGGCGGCATCCGCGCTGGTCCAGCCGGCCTTGGCGGTCGGGCGGATCGTCAGGCTGTCGAGGTGGAAGACCGCGCCGCAGTCGGCCGACCAGCTGCCGTCGGCGCCGGGGAAGGCGCGGTAGAGCTCGTACAGGCGGTTGTTGTCGCGGTCGACGACGATGACGTGGCGGTCGCCGGCGCTGGCCGAGCCGCCCTCGATCGGCGCGGCGGGCGGCACCGGGTAGGGGCCCGCATCGCTCTCGGCCGGATAGGCGGTGAAGCGCATCGTCACCTTGGCCTGGGTGCCCGAGACGACGATGTAGGGAATGCCGATCGGGCCGCCGTCCCAGGTGCCCGCGCCGAAGTCGGGCCGCAGGCTGATGGTGCTGCCGATGCCGGCGATGATCGAGGCCGAGCTCGGGTCGATCGTCGCGGTCGAGATGTCGGTGTTGAAGGCGTGTCCGGCGGGGAAGGGCACGGCGCCGTTGAGCGCCGCGTTGGCGCCCAGGCTGGCGCCGCGCAGGTTGCCGTAGACGGGCGTGACGCTGGTCTGGGCCAGCGCGCGTGCCGGCCACAGCCCGGGCGCGCTGCCCAGGGCGGCCAGCGCCACCAGCAGCTGGCGCCGCTGTGACGGGGTGTGCGCCAGCGTGTCGACAGGGCCGACGGCGATCGCAGCCGTCGGAGCGGACAGGTCGGAGGGGGCGGTGGGCTTCATCATGGAAGTCATTGTTGGACGGTCCGCCGCAAGTGTCTGTGTGCATGCGTCGGCACCGGTAAGGACCGTTTCCTGGTCGCACAATCTGCGCTGACGCGTATCAGAGAGAAGCAAGACGTGTTTTTCGTTTTCCAGGCCCTCTTCCGGGCCTTCGAGCGGCGGGTCGATCCCTTCCCCGCCGAAGAGATCGCGCCGCCCAGCCCCCGGCTGTGGCGCTTCGTCTGGGACAGCAGCGCGGGCCTGCGCGGCCACATCCTGGTGATGGCGCTGTGCACGGCGCTGATCGGCGCCTTCGAGGCGTGGATGTTCGGGGCGCTGGGCTCGGTGGTGGACACGCTGGGCCAGGCCGACCCGCGCCGGCTGTGGGACACCCACCGCACCGAGCTGCTGCTGCTGCTGGGCATCGTGCTGGGCAGCGTGGTGCTGGTGGCGCTGCAGACGATGCTCAAGCACCAGTCGCTGGCGGGGGGCTTCCCGATGCGGCTGCGCTGGAACTTCCACCGGCTGATGCTCGGCCAGAGCCTGGCCTTCTATCAGGACGAGTTCGCCGGCCGGGTCGCCGCCAAGGTGATGCAGACCGCGCTGGCGGTGCGCGACACCACCTTCATCCTGACCGACATCCTGGTCTTCGTGACCATCTACTTCGTGACGATGACGCTGCTGGCCGGCGGGCTCGACCGCTGGCTGCTGCTGCCCTTCGTCGCCTGGCTGCTGCTGTATGTGGCCTCGGTGGCCTGGTTCGTGCCGCGGCTGGCCCGGGTCGGGCGGGCCCAGGCGGACGCGCGCTCGCTGATGACCGGCCGGGTGACGGATGCCTACACCAACATCACGACCGTCAAGCTGTTCTCGCACGCGCGGCGCGAGGCCGGCTTCGCCCGCAGCGCGATGAGCGACTTCCTGGGCACGGTGCACGGCCAGATGCGGCTGGTCAGCCTGTTCGAGATCGTCAACCACCTGCTGAGCATGGGGCTGATCGCCGCCACCGCCGGCATGACGCTGTGGCTGTGGAGCCAGGGCCAGGTCGGCATCGGCGCGGTGGCGGCGGCCACCGCGATGGCGCTGCGCCTGAACGGCATGTCGCACTGGGTGATGTGGGAGATGACCGGCCTGTTCGAGCACATCGGCACGGTGCAGGACGGCCTGGCCACGCTGTCGCAGCCGCGCCGGGTGGTGGACCGGCCGGACGCGGCCACGCTGGTGGTGCCGCGCGGCGAGATCCGCTTCGAGCAGGTGCGCTTCGGCTACGGCGATCCGGCCGACGCGCCGCTGATCCAGGCCCTGGACCTGCACATCCGTCCGGGCGAGCGCATCGGCCTGGTCGGGCGCTCCGGCGCGGGCAAGTCGACGCTGACCAGCCTGCTGCTGCGCTTCCACGACCTGCAGGGCGGGCGCATCCTGGTCGACGGCCAGGACATCGCCGGGGTGACCCAGGACAGCCTGCGCGCGCAGATCGGCATGGTCACGCAGGACACCTCGCTGCTGCACCGCTCGGTGCGCGAGAACATTCTCTACGGTCGCCCGGATGCGGCCGAGGCCGAGATGGTCGAGGCCGCACGCCGCGCCGAGGCCGACGGCTTCATCCGCCAGCTCTCCGACCCGTCCGGGCGCAGCGGCTACGACGCGCAGGTCGGCGAGCGCGGCGTCAAGCTCTCGGGCGGCCAGCGCCAGCGCATCGCCATTGCGCGGGTGATCCTGAAGGACGCGCCGATCCTGCTGCTCGACGAGGCCACCAGCGCGCTCGACTCCGAGGTCGAGGCGGCGATCCAGGCCAGCCTGGACACGCTGATGCAGGGCAAGACGGTGGTGGCGATCGCGCACCGGCTCTCGACCATCGCGGCGATGGACCGGCTGGTGGTGCTCGACCGTGGCCGCATCGTCGAGCAGGGCGACCACGCCACGCTGCTGGCGCAAGGCGGCATCTATGCGCGGCTCTGGGCGCGACAGAGTGGCGGTTTTCTGGGCGAGAATGAAACCTGATGTATCGACGAGCGGATTTATCCGGTAATTCGCCCTCAAGTTTCGGCGGATCTGCACGGGAACACCGATGGTGCGTGGGTACACTCTTTGCTGCAGGATTCTTCATAAATCACCTTTCAGACGGTACCGACTCGCTCGCTTCGCAATGGCTGCATCCTCCTCGGCGACTCCGTCGAATTCCTTTGATCTGAAGAGCGCCTCCCTGGCGCTGGTCGCGCTGGTGTTGCGCACCACCCGGCTGGAGGAACTGGAGCGGCAGTTCGAGGAGCGCATCGGGCCGTCGGCCGGCTTTTTCGACCGCGATCCCGTGATCATCGATCTGGGCGCGGTGGCCGAGCCGGACGAGCCGGTCGACTTTCCCGGCCTGTGCGAGCTGATGCGCCGCTACAGCATGGTGCCGGTGGCGGTGCGCGGGGTCTCGCCCGCGCAGCTCGAGGCGGCGCTGGCCGCCGGCCTGTGCGAGGCGCCGGCCTCCTCGGCCGATCTGCCGCATGTGCGCTCCGCGCCGCCGCCCGTCCCGGTGCCCGAGCCCGAGCCGGTGGCGTCCGACCTGCCGCCCGAGTCGCCGCAGGACGACCCGGACCGGGTCGAGGCAGGCGACACCCTGGAGGCGGTCGAGACCGGCCTGGCGGCGCAGGCGGCCGATGCGGCGGCGGATGGGGATGCTGGCGGTGCCGCGAACGAGGGCGAGGACGACCTGCCCCCGGTGGTGAGCACGATGGTGGTGATCGACCGGCCCCTGCGCTCAGGTCAGCAGGTCTATGCCAAGAACGCCGACCTGGTCGTGCTGGCGCTGGTCAGCCACGGCGCGGAGGTCATCGCCGACGGCAGCATCCATGTGTATGCGCCGCTGCGCGGCAAGGCGATCGCCGGGGCGACCGGCGACATCCACGCCCGCATCTTCTCGACCTGCATGGAGCCGGAGCTGATCTCGGTGGCCGGCACCTACCAGACCACCGATCCGCCGCTGCCGATCGAGGTCCGTGGAAAGTCCGCACAGGTGAGACTGGACGGCGACACGCTGGTCATCGAGGCCATCAAGGCCTGAAGCCCGCACGAGGGCGGCAGGCGGGACAACGACAACAGACAAAGACGAAGAAAGGACCACGACGGATGGCCAGGATCATCGTAGTGACCTCCGGCAAGGGTGGAGTCGGCAAGACCACGACCAGCGCGAGCTTCGCCTCGGGGCTGGCGATGCGGGGGCACAAGACGGCCGTGATCGACTTCGACGTCGGCCTGCGCAACCTCGACCTGATCATGGGCTGTGAGCGTCGGGTCGTGTACGACCTGATCAACGTGATCAACGGCGAGGTGAACCTTCACCAGGCGCTGATCAAGGACAAGCACTGCGAGCATCTGTACGTGCTGGCCGCGTCCCAGACCCGTGACAAGGAGGCCCTGCACAAGGAGGGCGTGGGGCGCATCTTCCAGGAGCTGGAGGAGCAGGGCTTCGAGTACATCGTCTGCGATTCGCCCGCCGGCATCGAGACGGGCGCGATG